>CAZGJP010000103.1:0-6358 GCA_964526605.1 uncultured Lentisphaera sp. | reverse complement strand
ACATCAATACCAACGTTGGCGCTGTTGCCAACACCCTCAGAATGCCGATCTTCGAGCTGCGGACTGTCGAGACACAGGTGACCATCTACGACGGTGAAACAATCGTCATGGGGGGAACCATCTCGGATACATCTGGCGATACCGACGACAGAATCCCGATGCTAGGAGACATCCCGCTGCTCGGAAGATTGTTCAGGACGAAAACCGAGACCAGGGACAAGCGGAATCTCCTAATCTTCATCACCGTCCGCCTGGTCAATCCAGATGGCTCGCCCCTGCGCGAAAGGGAAGTCCGCGGACTGCCACCATTCAGAAGATAGCCACCATGATGAAGACCAAGGCTGTCCGATTGCATGGGAAAAAAGACCTGCGTCTTGACGAATTCGAACTGCCTCCGCGCAAGGACGGCGAAATCGTGGCGAGAATCGCGACCGACAGCCTCTGCATGTCTTCATACAAGGCCGCCGAACAGGGACAGGACCACAAGCGCATACCTGACGACGTCTCCGAAAATCCAGTCATCATCGGACACGAGTTCTGCGGCGAAATCACCGAAGTCGGAGCAAAGTGGAAGGACAAATTCCGACCCGGACAGAAATTCACCGTCCAACCCGCTCTCAACTACAGGGGAAGCCTCGATGCACCAGGCTACTCCTACCGGTTCATCGGCGGAGACGCAACCCACGTGATCATCCCGGAAGAGGTCATGACACAGGACTGCCTCCTGCCCTACGACGGCGACGCATTCTTCATGGGCTCCCTCGCCGAACCCATGTCCTGCATAATCGGCGCTTTCCACGCCAACTACCACATCAAACCAGGATCATACTCGCATAGCATGGACATAGCCCCCTCCGGAAGGACAGCCATACTGGCCGGAACAGGCCCCATGGGACTTGGCGCAATCGACTACGCGGTCCACAGGGACAGAAAACCCTCCCTCGTAATAGTGACCGACATAGACCAGAACAGGCTGCGCCGCGCCGAATCTCTCTATCCCCCGCAGGAGGCCGCTAAACACGGGGTCAAGCTCGTCTACATCGACACATCCTCGATGAAGGAGCCCGCCGCCGAACTCATGCGCAACTCCGACGGAAAAGGCTTCGACGACGTCTTCGTCTTCGCCCCAGTCAAGGAACTCCTCGAACAAGGGGATGCAATACTATCCCGCGACGGCTGCCTCAACTTCTTCGCGGGACCCACGAACCCGGCATTCTCCGCAAACTTCAACTTCTACAACGTCCACTACCAGGGAACCCACATCGTGGGCACCAGCGGGGGCAACACAGACGACATGCGCGAGGCGCTCGACCTGATGGCGCGAGGGCGGATCAACCCCGCAGCCATGATCACACACATCGGCGGACTCGACTCCGTGGTGGACACGACCCTCAATCTGCCGAAAATCCCCGGAGGAAAGAAGCTGATCTACACGAACATCTCGATGGAACTCACCGCCATTGCGGACTTCGGTAAAAAAGCGGATGCATCAAAACTCTTCGCAGGCCTCTCCGAAATTTGCTCAGCCAACAACGGCCTCTGGTGCGCCGACGCCGAGAAATTCCTCCTATCACACGCGAAAAGCATCTGAACATGCTCCTCGACTCAAGCAAGCTAGCATCAAGACTTCAAGGCCACTGGCTCGACCGCTCTCCGCCTCCACCGCGGACATTCAATTCAACCCTCGTCTCGACCGACTCCAGAAAAATCCCCAAGGACGCCTTCTTCTTCGCCCTCAAGGGCGAGAAATTCGATGGCCACGGCTTCCTCCGAAATGCCGTCGACTCGGGAGCCGCAGCCATATGCGTATCCCAAGAAAACTCCCATGCTGCCACCAAGCTCCACATCCCGGCCCTCATAGTGGACGACACAGGCGCCGCATACGCCCGCCTGGCCCGACTCAACAGGGATGAATCCAACGCGAAGATCATCGCCATCACAGGAAGCTCCGGAAAAACCTCGACCAAGGACTTCCTCTCGGCCATTCTGCAGTCCGCCTTCGGACACGACGCAGTCCTCTCCACACAAGGAAACACCAACAATCTGGTCGGCGTCCCGCTCAACCTCCTTCGCATATCGGAAAAACACAGGTTCGCCATCATCGAAATGGGGACAAACCACTTCGGAGAAATCGAGGCGCTGAGCCTTTGCGCAAAACCCGACATGGCCATCGTCACAAGCATCGGCAGAGGCCACCTCGAGTTCCTCGGAAGCCTCGAGGGCGTCGCAAGGGAGAAAAGCTCGGTCTTCAAGGGCCTTGCAAAAGGCGGAACCGCCGTCATCCCAGCAGATTGCGATTACCGCGAAACTCTCGTCTCCGAGGCACGAAAGGCCGACGCGCGGATTCTCTCCTTCTCATGCTCGGAAAACGAAAACTGCGGGATAAACGCCAAATGCTTCGAAAATTCCCTCGACGGAAGCGATGTCGAATTCCAATTCGCCGACAGCGGCCGCAAGATCAGATTCCGACTCCCAGTCCCGGGAATCCACCAGATCTCCAACGCGCTCGCCGCCACAATCTGCGCCATCGAACTCGGAATCAGCCCAGACATCGTCCAATCCGCACTCGCCAACGCATCCGTGGGCGGAATGCGAATGCGAAGAAGAACCCTCGCAGGAATAAGATTCATCAACGACGCATACAACTCCAACCCAGACAGCGCAAAGGCAGGACTCCAGTGGCTCTCCGAAGCGGTCGCCACAAGCGCAAAAACCGTCGTCTTCCTCGGAGACATGCTCGAACTCGGAGACAAGGCCGCAGCCCTCCACGACGAAGTCCTCCTCTTCGCATCGCGAAAAGTCCCATCCGCGGAAATAATCGCCGTCGGCCCCCTCATGTCCGCCGCCGCCAGGAAAAACCTCCCGGACATCGCCAACTTCGCCAATTCCAACGATGCCGCGAATTTCGCCAAGTCCATGCTCAAGACGGGCGACATCGTCTATATCAAGGGCTCGCGCGGAATGGCCATGGAGAAAATCGAGAATATATTCGATATTCCATCATCCCCTCAAGGGAAATAGCATTTCCATATTCGCTTTCCCAAGCTATATTCCATGCGACCACCCCAACAAAAGGTCTAGGCGATGAAACACGACATCAACAAGATTCTAAAGGACAGGATCCTCGTCTTCGACGGAGCCGTCGGAACCGAAATATACAAACGCAACTTCTTCGTCAACACATGCTTCGAGGACCTCTGCATCTCGGCCCCGGCCGTGGTGGAGAGCATACACAAGTCATACGTAGAGGCCGGCGCCGACATTGTCACGACCAACAGCTTCGGAGCAAACAGATACAAGCTCTCGAAATTCGGTCTCGCCGAAAAAACCTCGGCAATCAACTCGTCGGCCGCGAAAATCGCAAGAAAATGCGCCGGAGACGACATAATCGTGGCAGGCTCCGTCGGACCATGCGGAAGAAGCGAGGGAAAAGAACCCAACTCCGAAATCCTCAAGGAACAGATAGGCATCCTCGCGGAAGAAGTGGACTTCATACTCTTCGAGACATTCTCCTCGGCTGCAGACCTCGACTCCGCCCTCGCAGCCGCATCCCGGTGCCCGATACCCTACGCTGTAAGCCTCGCTGTGGACGAGAATGCCGAAAGCTCCCTCGGAGAACCACTGGAACTGCTCCTGTCCAAAATCACCGCCGCCAGCAACAAACCCTCCGCCATCGGCCTGAATTGCGGCGTGGGCCCAGATGGAATGCTGCTCCCAATCGAGGCCCTGCTCAAGCTCACCAACATCCCAGTCTTCGCAAGACCAAACGGCGGAATGCCCAAGAGCATAGACGGCAGAATGATCTATATGACAAGCCCGGAATACATCAGCACATACGCGCTGCGATTCGTCAACCTCGGAGCAAAAGCCGTCGGTGGATGCTGCGGGACAGGCCCAGAACACATCAGAGAGATCGCAAGAACCATCAAACCTCTGGGGAAAATCGACATCTCCTCCAGAATCACCGCGATCGAACCGAAGGAGCAACTCCTGCCTCCCGCACCAACAAAGGATAAATCCGCCCTCTCCAGAAAACTCTCGGAAGGGAAATGGGTCTCCACCGTCGAAATTGTGCCTCCAAAGGGCTTCGACCTCTCCCAGACCATCCTGAAGGCGGCTCGATGCCACGACGCTGGAATAGACGCGATCAACATTCCAGACGGCCCAAGGGCCAGCTGCAAGATATCACCGCTCGTCACAGCCCTTGAAATTCAGCGGAAGGCCGGAATCGAGACCATACTACACTTCTGCTGCAGAGACAGAAACCTCATCGGAATGCAGTCCGACCTGCTCGCGTGCGCATGCCTCGAAATAAAAAATCTCCTCTTCATCACTGGAGACCCACCAAAACTTGGAGAATACCCCTTCGCATCCGGCGTCTTCGACGCCGATTCCATAGCCATGGCCAGAATCCAGGACAGACTCAACCGCGGAGTGGACATCGGCGGCAAATCAATCAACGGACAGACCAGAGCCTTCATCGGTGTCGGCGCCGATCCAAACGCCCTCGACATCGAACGCGAAATCCGCAGACTGAATGAAAAAGCCAAGGCCGGCGCCGAATTCATCATTACCCAGCCAGTCTTCGCCGTCGAGCCGCTACTAAAATTCATCGGGCGGATAAAAAACCTCAACACCTTCCTCATCGCAGGAATATGGCCCTTGGCAAGCGCGAGAAACGCCGAGTTCATGAAAAACGAAGTCCCTGGAGTGGTCGTCCCGGACGAGATAATCGAACGCATGAAGTCCCACGAGTCAAAGGAGGCCCAGAGAGCCGAAGGCATCAAGATCGCCGTAGAGACGATATCCAAGATAAAAGACCAAATATCGGGCGTACAGGTCAGCGCTCCTTTCGGCAATATCGACACCGCCATCGAAGTAATACAGGCCTCCAGCCCCTGATCGTAAGACTTCACTGGAATCAGGGTTTGCCGACCTCTTACTCCTAGCGCCATCTGGGGATGGAAGAAGAGGGACGGCTGCATCGCCGTCCGTGTGGTTTGCGCCGGGGACGGCGCAAAGTACTCGGAAGTAATTGCAAAACTCAGGACGCGCAAGTTGAGCCGTTGCGAAATCCCGATCCCGACAGGGCATCGGGGTGCATCCCCCTCCGGAGGCGGGCATACCCGCCAAAAGGGTTTTGCAAACGGCTCTCTCAAAAATAAAAAAACCCGGCCCGTATGGGCCGGGTTCGAACGAACAGAATAGGTCTATGCCTTACCTTCTGAAGCCGCCGTCACGCCTTGGAGGCCTGTCTTCCTTCGGACGGGCTTCGTTCACTTTGATGGCTCTGCCGTCAAAGTCCTTGCCGTTGAGTTCGGCGATCGCCTTCTGGGCTTCTTCGTCAGCCATTGTGACGAACCCAAACCCCTTCGATCTGCCGGAGTCACGGTCTTTGATGATTTTCGCCTTTTCCACGTTTCCGAACTGCGCAAACAGTTCCGAGAGTTTCGAATCGTCCATGCTGTACGGAAGATTCCCTACGAACATTTCCATGTTGTTCCTACTTACGCCATTTATTGACTTTCCCCGTAGATCCAATGGCACGAAAGACCGCCAGGGTTTTTTAACTGGCAACCAAAATACACCATCCCGGGAACAATTCAAACAGAAAGTGAAAAAAAATTCAATTATTTTTTCAAGGCCGGCACTGCGGCCCCTGCTGCGACTGTGCTCGGACCTTTTGAATTCGAGCGGAGAGACGATATATTGAGCCCATTGGCTCGCATCCCCCAAAAGAAATCCCCTTGATCAACAATGAAAAAAAACACAAACTGGATTGATAGAGACCTGGCGCATGTCTGGCACCCTTGCACCCAGATGAAGGACCACGAGAACTTCCCCCCGATCGAGATATCCTCCGCAAAAGGATCATATCTGCACGGCGCCAATGGAGCCCGAATCATAGATGGCATAAGCTCATGGTGGTGCAAAAGCCTCGGACACCGCCACCCGGCAATAGCCAGGGCAATGAAACGGCAAATGCAATTCTTCGAACACGTCATACCCGCCGGAACGACACAGAGACCTCTGGTCGAACTCTCGGAACGTCTCTGCTCGCTCATGCCGGGACTCGACAAGGTCTTCTACTCGGACAGCGGCTCCTCCGCCGTGGAGGTCGCCGCGAAAATGGCGCTGCAATTCCACGCCCAGACATCCACCCACGGAAAAACCCTCCGGGCCAGCCTCCCGACCGGATACCACGGAGAAACGACTCTTGCGTTGTCCCTCGGAGACTGCGGACTCTACTCGAGGCCATTCTCCAAAATCCTGCCCAGGACCATCAAGCTGGGCCCCCTCCCCTATCTTGACGGCAGAACCTCGCCACTGTGGAGAAGAATCCCCGACGAGGACTGGT
>CAZGJP010000102.1:0-8458 GCA_964526605.1 uncultured Lentisphaera sp. | reverse complement strand
GACAAAGCATACAATGTGAGAATATCCGGGCGTGTGACCGGAGTCGGGTTCCGCTGGGCGACGCTGGACAAGAGTTCGGAGTTTCCTTCCTTGAAGGGTTATGTGAGGAATGTCGGTAGCGGAGAGGTCGAGGCGTTCATACAGGGGGATGAGGCGGAGCTGGAGGCGATGCTGCAATGGCTGTCGGTCGGACCTCCGTTCGCAAGGGTTGACAGAATGGAGACGATTCCCTGTCAAAGACGGGACGGGATCAAGGATTTCAGCATCCTCTAGTGTCCTGCGTCGCAAATACGTTGCATGGCACTAGCCCGTCTCCGCCCGCCCAGGTGCTCCGTCCCTCCCGTCAAGTCCCCGGGCTTTTCCATGGGCTTCTGGAAAAAGGTTGAAATGGGGCCTTCCAGTGCTATATTAGGCCCCACTTATTTTCGGGGTCACGTGCCATGCTATGTCCGCACTGCCAGTCTACAGACGACAAGGTCGTTGACAGCAGGACCACGTTGGAGGGAGCCGGGATACGCAGGCGCAGGGAGTGTCTGAGTTGCGGTCACCGTTTCACGACCTACGAGACGATAACTCGGGAGGAGCTGAAGGTTGTGAAGCGCAACGGGGTGCTCGAGGATTTCGATCATTCCAAGATAAGGGCGGGGATAGAGAGGGCCTGCTGGAAGCGCCCGATCGGCGACGACGACATAGACAAGCTGGTTGACGGGATCGTTTCGGGCATAGAGAAGGACTACGACAGGGAAGTGTCGAGCAAGGAGATAGGGAGAAGGGTGATTTCCGCGCTTGCGAAGACGGACGAGGTGGCCTACGTGAGGTTCGCCTCGGTGTATCGGCGATTCAAGGACGTTGACGAATTCATCAGCGAGATAAAGAAGATCGAAGAGGACCAGACGTGATAAGTCCTGCCAGAGAGCAAGTTCTGATATCCTGCGGGGATGGTTCGGTCGAGCTTTTCAAGCCCGAGGAGCTGCAGTCGCTCATCCATCGCGCCTGCATCGAGTGCGGATTCGACGATGCCTGGCTTTCCGAGGACATGGCCCTCTCGGTCGAGTATCTCATCCTTGAGGCCGGGGACAAGAGGGTTTTCTCGAGGGATGAGATATATGACTTCGCCTCGAGAATGCTCGACGAGACCGGACACGGGAACGTGGCGAGCCGGTTCAGGAGGAACTGCGGCTTCAGGACGTCCTCGCCCGGAGGCGGCGTGGGTTCCATCCGCGCCTTGCTCGTCTCGAACGGGGCTTTCGGGGCTGATCCGTCGGAGATCGACCGCATCGCGTCGCTGATCTCCTCGGCGCTCAAGCGGCTTGGTGTGGAAAACGCCGACGAAGGCTTGATCCTGGCTCTCGCACGGCACTACCGGAGCAAATCCGATGGGATCGCGCCACGCACGCCAAGCCTGCGCAAAGGCGTCGTTCTGCTGTCCACGGAGAGGATATCGGCTGAGCTCTCCTTGATGGACGGAGTCGGAGAATACGTCTCCGCGTCGGTGCTTTCGTTCCATCCCGTGAGCACGCTTTTTCCATCGTTGAAGATATCGTTCAGCCTTGCGAAATTCGCAGAGATGAAGGGGCTCCTTCCTCCGCTGACGGAGCTCTGCCTGATGCCTTGCCTTCCGGATCTGGCGGCCGTGATCGCGAGATGCCGCGAACGCCTGGCCGGGATGCTGTCGGAGGCCGGATGCCAGGCCCGGATGCCAGCGATGCTGAGGGCTGTCGATTCGATGGAGTTCGCGAGGGAATACATGGGGTCTGCGTCTGGCGACGATGAATGCATACGCGGAGTGCTCTCCACGCTCAGGGATCTGGTTCCCGGCGAGCTCATAATAAAATAACACGAGGAGTGCTCAAGATGGCCGATAGACTTAGAGATTTCAGCGACACCCTGATCAAGGTGATAGGCGGCTCGATGAAGGGCACGGAGTTCAACGCGAAGAAGTCGGAGATCAGCTTCGGCAGGGGCCAGGAGGCTGATGTCCAGATACACGACCAGCTCATATCGAGGGTGCACTGCAGGCTCAGCTGGGAGGGCGGGAACTGGTATGTGGAGGATCTGAACAGCACCAACGGCACATGGATGATGGGCAGGAAACTCACGAAGAAGTCGATACTGCCGCTGAGGACCTCGGTGCGGCTCGGAAACTCCATATTCGAGCTCTTCAACATGTTCACACGCGACGACACGCAATCGGTGAGCATGCCGCTTGTCACTTACAGGATACAGCCTGAGACGCTGGCTCCGGCCAATCCATCCCTCACCACCGAGCACCAGAAGGAGATGCTGAGGCTTGTCGAGGAGGAGAACAAGAGGCTGTCGCTGATCTACAAGTTCCAGAACCAGATAAGCTCCATATTCAAGGAGAACGAGCTATATCCGAGGATAACGAAGGCCGTGATGGGAGCGATAAAATCGGACGAGGTCTTCCTGCTGGTCTACGACGTGGACAACGGGCGCTTCGTGCCTGTCGCGGGGAGGAAGGCGGACCATGATTTGGAGGAGATAGACGCGAACGCGATAAACCGCAACATCATAGATTTCGTGCAGGAGAACCACGAGGCGGTGCTCTCGACTGGCAACCGCATAGGCGATCCGTTCAAGGCGGCGAGCCAGGGCATGGGCGCGGCGACGATGAGCATAATGTGCGTGCCGATGTTCGGCAAGCAACAGTTGAACGGCATGATCTACGTGACGCTGACCAGCGCCGAACGGCAGTACACTGAGAACGACCTTAGGATCATGACCGTTCTCGGGCACATCGCGGGGATGGCTCTCGAAAACGTGCGCCTGATCGAGTTCAACCTCAAGAACGAGCGGCTCGTGGCGACGGGGACGACGGCGGCCAGTCTCTCGCACTGCATCAAGAACATCATCGCGGGGCTTGACGGCAGCTTGAACCTGCTGAAGATGGGGATAGACGAGAACGACATCAACCTAGCGAACGAGGCGCTCGGGATACTTAGCAAGAACCACCGCAGGCTGGGGAATCTGGCGCTGGACCTGCTGAATCTGACGACGGACCAGAAGCTCAATCTGAAGCTGGTGGACGTCAGCGATGTGATCAACGAACTGACCGAAACGATGGCAGTCCAGTTCAAGCAGCAGAACATAACAATATCGGCAACGCTGGACCCCACCGGCATACCCCTTTGCGCGGAAGTGGACGAGAAGGGGATACACAGGGTGATTCTCAACCTCCTGACGAATGCGGAGCAGGCGGTGCTGGAGCGCATCGAGAAGCACGGAGCGGAACCACCGGGGCACATATCCATCAGCGCGCAGTTCAACGAAGGCAGGGACCACATACTCGTCTCCGTGGCCGACAATGGCGTCGGCATCGAACCCGAGAAGGCGGCCACCCTCTTCGACATGTTCAAGACGACGAAAGGCATGGGCGGGAGCGGGCTGGGGCTGGCGGTGTCGAAGAAGATCGTCGAGGCCCACGGCGGCACGATCTACGCGACCGGACAGGTGGGAAAGGGATGCACGATGACATTCGCCATCCCTGTAGGCGTTGAGGAGGCGAGCACCTCGACACGCGCACTAAAGAAGATGTTCAAATAAAAATCTCATCTTGAAGACGCATTGGAATTAGTCTTCAGGCCTTGAGCTTATCCGAGAGTATTTTCGCGGCGATCTGGGGGTTGGCCTTGCCTTTGCTCCTCTTCATGAGCTGTCCGATGAGGAATTGGATCACCTTCTCCTTGCCCGAGCGGAACTCCGCGGCCTGCGCCGGAAATTCGGCTATGACTTCTTCCGCGAATTTCGCTATTCCCGATTCGTCGCTGATCTGGGATAGCCCCTTTTTGCCGATGATTTCAGCGGGGGTTCCGCCCGTTTCGAAGACATCCGCGAGGACCTCCTTGCCGCTGCCGCTGTTGATGGCGCCTGACGCGACCGCCCTGACTATTTCCGCGAGGTGCTCCGGCTTCACCTTGCACTCGTTGATTGATATTTTCCTTTCGTTCAGCTCCTTTAGGATTTCGGAGATGATCCAGTTTGCCATGGACTTGGGATTGGCGCCGAGCCCGGCGGCGGCGTCGAAGTAGTCCGCGACGTCCTTGTCCTGCGTAAGCACCTCGGCGTCATAGGCTGTTATCGCGTATTGGGCCACGAATCTGGCGCGTTTTGCGGCCGGCAGTTCGGGCAGGGTTCCCCTGATTTCGTCCAATAGCGCGTCGTCTATCACGAACGGGGGCATGTCGGGCTCGGGGAAGTATCTGTAGTCGTGCGCGCTCTCCTTCCTGCGCATGAGATAGCTTTCGCCCCTGTCGTCGTTCCACCCGCGTGTCTCCTGATGAAGTTTCCCGCCATTCTTGAGCGCCTCCATCTGCCTTTCCATCTCGTATTCCAGGGAACGATGGACGGCTCTGAAGCTGTTGAGGTTCTTCACCTCTATCTTCGTGCCGAACTCCTTCTGTCCTTCGGGGCGCACCGACACATTCACGTCGCATCGCATCTGCCCCTTCTCCATGTCGCAGCCGCTGATTCCGGCGTATCGCATGATCTCCTTCAGCGCCTCCAGATAGGCGTAGGCCTCGTCCGGGGTGGACATGTCGGGCTCGCTGACGATCTCCATGAGCGGCACGCCCGCCCTGTTGAAATCCACTCCGCTGCTTCTTCCAAGATGGTTCAGCTTTCCGACATCCTCTTCGAGGTGGATCCTCGTTATGCCTATCGTCTTTTCCGGAAGCGGGGCCCCGGAAAACCCCTTGCCTCCAACCTTTATCCTGCCACCCTTGCAGAAAGGAAGGTCGTATTGGGATATCTGGTAGTTCTTGGGCATGTCCGGATAGAAGTAGCTCTTGCGGTCGAACTTGCTGAAACGTGAAATCTGGCACTCCGTCAGCATCCCGGCGGCTATCGTCTTGAGTATGGCGGTCCTGTTTGGCGCCGGCATGACTCCAGGCAACCCCATGCAGACAGGGCAGACGAGGGTGTTCGGCGCTTCTCCAAATCCATTTCTGCACGAGCAGAACATCTTGCTCGCGGTCTTAATCTGCACGTGCACTTCAAGCCCGATTGTGGCGGAGTATTTCATTTTTTCATCCCTGGGACGAATCTTTCAATCCCTCTGTTCATCTCGAACGCATGCGCGCTCCTGAGCAGGACATCCTCCTTGAGATAGTCGGCCGTGATCTGCACCCCGAGCGGTAGGCCTTCCGGGCTCAGGCCGGAGGGAACGCTGACCGCGCAGTTGCCAGCCAGATTCACGGATATGGTGAATATGTCCGAGAGATACATCTGCAGAGGCGAGCTCTTCGAGTTGAATTCGAACGCCGGCGTGGGTGTGACAGGAGTGAGTATCACGTCGCAATCTCTGAATGCCGCCTCGTAGTCTCGTTTTATGAGGGCGCGGGTCTTCTGCGCGCTGAGGTAGTAGGCGTCGTAGTATCCGCTGCTCAGGACGAATGTCCCGAGCAGTATCCTCCTCTTGACCTCCTCGCCGAAGCCTGCGCCGCGGGTTCTCGTGTAAATCTCGGACAGCTTCTCGCTCTTCCGCCTCAGGCCATAGCGTATCCCGTCGAACCTCGCGAGATTCGCGCTCGCCTCGGCGGTGGCTATCACGTAGTAGACCGACACTGAGTACTTCCAATGCGGCAGCGATATTTCGCGGACAGTCGCCCCAAGCTTCTTGAAAAGAGCCGCGCTGTCGTCGAAATTCCTCCTGATCGCCTCGTCGAGCCCATCGCCTGAGAGACATTCGGAAGGGATACCCACCCTCATTCCCTCGATGGAGCTGCATTTGCCGAGCATGTCCGCGAAATTCGCAGGAGGAAGCTGGAGCGAGCTGCTGTCCATCGGGTCGCGCCCTTTGATGATGTCAAGCAATATCGCGGAGTCCATAACCGAATTCGTTATGGGGCCGATCTGGTCCAGGGACGATGCGAAGGCGACCAGTCCGTAGCGGGACACGGTTCCGTAGCTGGGCTTCAGCCCGACGACGCCGCAGAACGCGGCTGGCTGCCTGATCGAGCCTCCCGTGTCGGATCCGAGCGCGGCCGGGGCCATGGATGCCGCGACGCTGGCGGCGGAGCCTCCGCTCGATCCACCAGGGACGCGATCGGTGTTCCAAGGGTTGGCCGTCTTCGTGTAAGCGCTGTTCTCGCAGGAGGAGCCCATTGCGAATTCGTCCATGTTAGCCCTGCCGAACGGAATCATGCCGGCGGCCTTGAGCCTGCGGACCACGGTCGCATCGTATGGGGAGACGAATCCGTCGAGTATCTTCGATGCGCAGGTGCAGGTCTCTCCCTCGACGCAAAGATTGTCCTTCATCGCCACGGGTATTCCGTCGCAGGGTCCCAGCGCGGCGGCTTTTTTCCTCCTTGCATCCGACTCCTCGGCGAGGCGCATGACCTTCGATTCGTCCAGCCTGAGGAATGCTGATATGCGTGGATTCTCCCGGCGTGCCGTCTTGAGAAACTGCGCGCAGACCGACTGCGACGTCTCCTCGCCCGAGGCCAGAAGCCTTGCGATTTCCGCAATCGTGGTGTTGCTCCCGAGCGGCATGGCGGCTATTGCTCCTCGTCTGGGAGGACCGCGGGAACCTTGACAAGCTCCCCGTCCACGGTTTCCGGGGCGTTGGAAAGCATCCTTTCCCTATCGAAAGACGGCATCGCGAGGTCGTCGCGGTAAACATTCTTCACGTCCGAGCTGTGATACATGGGATCAACGCCGGAAAGGTCGAGTCTGGAGAGCTCCTCGACATAGCCGACGATCTCGGCCATGTTCTCGCGGATGCGCTCCCTCGCCCCCTCCTCCAGCTCCAGTCTTGCGAGATTCGCGATCTCGTCGACGTTGAAATCGGATTTGCCAGCCATGCCTTCACCTTCCAGTTCATAACGGAAGACATAAAATAGCCTGTGAAAACGGAAAATCACATCGGGACATGTAGTTTTATCGCCATCCACAGCCTGCCGCTATTTTCTCCTTGACGGCGCGTGGACGCAACTGCCGTGCACATCATGGGCAGCCTCCATCACCGCCTCGGCGAGCGTGGGATGCGCGTGGATCGCTTTTCCAAGCTCATGCGCGGTGATCTCCATGTTCATGGCGGTGGCCGCCTCGGCTATGAGATCCGTGGCGTGAGGACCAACCATGTGGACTCCCAGGACCTGATCGCTCTCAGCGTCGGCAACGATCTTGCAGAAGCCCGCCGTCTCGCCCATGGCCATCGCCTTGCCAAGGGCGGCAAATGGAAACTTGCCCGTCCTGTATTTGACACCCTTCGCCTTGCATTCGTCTTCGGAAAGACCGACCGATGCGATTTCCGGGCTCGTGAATATGCAATTGGGGACAAGGTCGTCGCGAAATTCGCAGCTATGTCCGCAGGCATTTTCAGCCGCGCAGATTCCCATCGCGCTCGCCATATGCGCAAGCTGCATCCTTCCTGTCACGTCTCCTATCGCGAAAATCCCCGGCACCGAGGTCCGGCATCTGGAATCAACACGGACAAAGCCCTTGTCGTCCGGCCTGACCCCCGTCCGCTCCAAGTCCATGCATTTCGAAACGGGTCTCCTGCCGACCGCGACCAGAAGGTAGTCGGCCTTGAACTCATCGCTCGCCGTCTTGCAGGAAACCGAATCCTTCCCTGCCTTCACGCTTTCGACCTTGGCCCCCGTCTCGACCCCTATGCCGGCGGCCTTCATCTCCCTTGTCGCCAGCCGGACTATCTCGGAGTCGCACATCGCGAGAATGCTTGGAAGCATTTCCAGGATGACGACCTTGGTTCCCAGAGCCGCGAACATGGATGCGAACTCGCATCCGATGACTCCTCCCCCGAGTATGACGAGGCTCTTGGGAATATGTGTGATGTCAAGCAGTTCGGTTGAAGTCAGTATCCTATCCGACTTCGGGATGAACGATGGACATGCCGGCTCCGATCCGCTCGCTATGATGATCTTCTCCGCCCTGATCTCCAGAGATTTGCCGTCCCTCTGCGAGACGCTTACCCTCTTCCTCTCCGCGAATTTCGCAAGCCCCTCGATGAAATCGACCTTAGAGGCCTTGAGAAGTGTGCATATCCCGCCGCGCAGCTTTGCCACAATGTCGTTCTTCCTCTTCATCATCGCCGACCAGTCGGGGCTTATCCCCCCCTCGATCGATATCCCGAAGGAAGATGCATTCCGGGCGGTCTTCAGAACGTCTGTGGACGCAATCAGCGTCTTGGTCGGAATGCATCCCCAGTTGAGACAGGTCCCTCCGGCATAGTCCTTCTCCACGAGTGCAACCTTCGCGCCAAGCTGCCCTGCCCTTATGGCCGCGACATATCCGCCCGGCCCGGCTCCAATCACGCAGACATCATAGTCACTCTTCATCAGTCGCCTTTTCATTCTGATTTAAGAAAACCCATACGAAAGAAACTCGAAGTTTCAACCCGGACAAACAATACTATCGCTTTCCAAAATAGCAACGGGAAACTGCTTGCCCTCCATTTAAAAGCAATTTCCAAGCTCTT
>CAZGJP010000101.1:0-8471 GCA_964526605.1 uncultured Lentisphaera sp. | reverse complement strand
GTCTCTTTTTTCTTTGAATTTCCGTGCAGGTCGAGGACATATATTTTGTCGAACGTCTTCATCAGCGAACTTCGCATTCCGCGGAATGTCGGATTGTCGAGGAAACTATGGTTTGTGATCATTGCGACAATGCCTTGTCCATTTTTTTCTATGAAATGCTGTGAGTATCGCATGAATTTTACATAGTCGTCGTTGAGCCATTTCGGATTCTTCTCCTTGAGTGGAGAGCCGTCCGGCTCTTTTTTGTATTCTTGGAGGAGGTTTTCTATCCATTCTCCCTTGTTCGCGGAATGTCCAGCATACGGTGGATTTCCGATTACGACCATTACGGGGCAGTCGCGTTTTACGCGGTTTGCCTCTTCGGCCTCGTGTGAGAGCCAGCTTGCGAAGAGGGTCTGGGTGTCGGGATGCGGCTCTTCGAGGCTGTTTGTGAGGTAAACATTGAGGCGTTGGTCCTTTTGCGGTTTGTGTCCGGTCTCGGCGAGGAGCATTTCGAGTTTGAGGTGACACATCGCGTAAGGTGCCATGAGGAATTCGAATCCGTGCAGTCTCGGGATGAGGTGTTCGTCCACATAGCTGTTCCACACGCCCTGCTGGTTTGCGAATTTCGCATGGATTTGCTTTATGACTTCGCATAGGAATGTTCCCGTGCCGACAGCCGGGTCGAGGATTTGAACCCTGTGGACTTTCTCTTTGATCTTTCCTTTGCCATTCGGATTCTCATAGGAGATTTCGACCTTGCTGGTGTCGGCGAGGCCTTGATCGAGACCGAATTCAGTCTTCAATATTTCATCCACGGAGCGGACAATGAATTTGACCACTGGCTCGGGGGTGTAATAGACACCTCTCGCCTTGCGCAGTTTCGGATTGTATTCCCCGAGGAATGTCTCGTAGAAGTGAATCATCGGGTCTTGTCCACTTTTTTTTCTGAAATCCTCGAGGATTTTGCGAATGTCGCAGGCACGGAAGATGTCCGCGAGAGAGTCCACAATCCAGGCTATGCGCTCGTCCAGTTCCGGTCCGGCGACATATGAGAAGAGCTGTCTGAGGAATGGATTCGACTTTGGGATGAGGAACATTGCCTCGCCCCTGGTGAAGGATTCAAGTGAAGGATCCGCCAAACGAGCGGCAAACATTCCATATACGACAGTCTGCGCGTAGATGTCGGCAAATATCCTCTCATCCATGTCGTGTATGAGAATCTTCTTGAATGCGTTCAACTGCTCATGGAGACTGCTGATGCGTCCGTATGGGGAATGTGATTCATATACGGCCGGCTGTGCGGAGCTGCTTGGGCTTCCTCCACTGTCAATTGTGAGTGACTTGTATATGGCATCCTGTAGGAGGCTTGCCTTCCCGGCCATGAGTTTGGACAGTTTTTCCGCGGAAGTGATGGTCTGAGTTTGGAAACTGCAGAAGTCCTTTATGAAATTTTCGAAGACTGGCCACTGGTTCTTGTCTGGAATGATTTTTCCTTTCTCGAGGATTCCGATGTGGACAGCGGATACCTTCTCTCCGTTTCTGAATAGACGGAATTCGAGGTAGTCGGTGAGTATCAGGTTGTCGAGGCTTTCTAGGTAGCGACCGATCTGTTCAGATTTTTCCACAGCGTTCAGGTCGGCTCCGATATCCTTTGCCTCGATGAATCCGACCGGGATTTCTTTTCTTGTTATGATGTAGTCCGGGGCGCCGCATTGCTGTCTTTTGGGCTCGTTGGTGGCGGTGATGCCGGGGCAGATTTCCTCGAAGAGCCTGGCGAGTTCTCCTCGATAGGTGTGCTCGGTGGCGTTTCCGCTCCTGTATTGTCCGCTGATTTGTTTCAGATAGTCATTTACGCCAGCCATTGAGACTCCATGATATGCTTGCAAACAAGTATGGCCTGTATACTATACCATCGGGAAGTGCTTTTCAATCTGTCCAGGCGTATCTTCAGATTTTGTTTTCCTCCTGTTTCGGGTCGCTGATTCTGCCCATGAAGAGAATCTCTCCATCCTTTCCACAGATGAGGAATAGGAAGGGATGATTGTCGCGGCGAATGCGCGGATGATGAGCTGGATTCTGTTTTTTCTCATGAAAAGGCTCCTTGTCTTAAGAGATACAGGATACGGGTTACACGATACAGGATACTTGCCCGCCTCTCCTGCGGAGAGAGAGCTGGCGGGCATGATACGGACAGGATAAGGTAGTTTGCCGGAGCTGTATTTCAAACCATGGGAGTCCAGCAAATCGCGTCATTTCAAAAAACGACAACGAGTAAACGGGGGGAAGAAAATTTGCGAGCATCCGTCTCGCTCCCTTCGATGGCATGTCCGGGCAGGCGGTCTTGCTAAAAGCGGAACAGGGATTAGATTGCATGCGGGAGTTCGGCAAGCCCCGTTGTTTCGCTGTTTCGCCGGACTTCCACATGAAGTGGATATTCCCTGAGACGACGGGGGCTGGTGGATATTTACCTAGAAGGTGCTTTTCGAATGGGCATGATGGTATATGGCGGGGGCAGGCTGGAGGACGTCGCGTCCAGGATGGCGGAGGTCATTGCCGGAAATCCGTCGCCGGATCCGCTGCTCAGGACGCAGGTGGTCGTCCACAGCAACGGGATGGCGCGATGGCTGCGCCAGGAGCTGGCCAAGAGCTCCAATCTGGGGGTATGCGCCAACATGGACATGCTCTTCCCCGGGAATTTCTTCAAGAGATGGATATTCAATCCCATGGAGCGGCTCCTGTCCGGGGCTCCTGATGCTGGAGCGGGATTTGTGGAAGACCCTGTGCTGAATGTCCACACGATGACGTGGCTTGTCTTCAAAGTGTTGTCCGGCGGGCTTGAGAGCGGAGATTCGTTCCGGCCCATAGCACGCTATCTGGGTGATGGGGACGACATGGAGATCAGGCGCTACCAGCTGTCATGCAGGATAGCGAGGGCGTTCGACCGTTATTCGAGCTATCGTCCGGAGATGCTGAGGCGCTGGCAGGGCTCTTCCGTCCCGTCTGCCGGCGCATCCACGGGGGGAGAGAGGTGGCAGGCCGAGCTATGGAGGGCCATGATAGAGTCAAGCCCGGCGTTGCGGACTTCGTCCGATTTATTCTGGGATTTCGTCCAGGGCAGGGCGCCTCCGGAGACCCTGTCGGAACTGAAGATGCATCCTGCGGTCTATTTCTTTGGGATATCCGCGCTTCCCCCGGCCCAGCTCGCCCTGCTGCAGAAGCTTTCCGAGAGTGTGCCGGTCCATTTTTTCTGGATGAACCCATCCGAGGGGCTCTACGACAGGGGCAGGGGGCGCAAGGAGATGGAAAGGCAGATCGAGAGGATAAGGGCTTGCGAGGTGTTCAGCTCCTGCGAGAGGCTCGCGGCGGAGATGGAGGCCATGGTCAGGGATGAATCGGGCAATCCGCTGCTAGGCTCGCTTGGGCGGATTCCCCGCGATCTGCACAGGCTTCTGCTTGGATGCGACATGGCGGTCCACGAGCATGTCGTGGCGCGCATCGCACCAGCCGAATCTCCGGGTGGGATCTTGGGCACGATACAGGAAGACATATTGATGAACGTTCTTCCCGAGGAGGCTGGCCGCATCGAATTGAATCCTGGCGACCGCAGCATCACGATAAGCAACTGCCACAATCCGCTGAGGGAGGCCGAAACGCTGCGCGACTTCCTCCTGCGCTGTTTCGACCAGGACCCGGGCCTGCTCCCGAAGGACATCATCGTCTTCGTCCCCGATCTGGAGGAATACGCTCCGGCGATAGAGTCCGTTTTCGGGAGCGGAAATCCATACTCCCGCATGGCGCTTCCCTTCACTATCGCGGACAGGACTCTGCAGAGGGAATATCCGTCGGCATCCGCATTCCTCTCCGCCTTGGAGGTGCTCGGGGGCAGGTTCAAGGCGGGTGAAGTCATGTCTCTGCTTGGCTACGGGGGAATACGCTCGAGAGCCGGGATTGACGACGACGATTGGGATGTTCTCCAGCGGCTTCTGCGCGAGTCGCGGGTTGCATGGGGGATTGACGGGGATTTCAGGAGGATGGCGACCGGATGCGGGTTCGGGCAGAACAGCTGGCGCTTCGCGGTCGAGAGGCTTGTCCTTGGCGCGGCGATGATGAAACCTGGCGACGAAGTCCCCGACCCGTGTTTCGCCCCGTCGGCCGATGGCGTGGGAGATGGGGCGCAATTGATTGCGCCTCTTGAGATGGCGGAGAACCATTCCGCCCTGGTGGGTTCTCTCTGCGAGTGGTTGGAGAGGCTTTTCGCGTTGCGCCGGGAGATTGACGGGGCTGGATCGCGGAGCTGTTTCGAGTGGCTTGACATGCTGGAGAGAGCGGCCGCCGAGCTGCTTCCGTCCCCTGCGTCGGACGAGGGAGCGATGGAGATCTTGCGCGCGGTTGCCGCGATACGTGGCCGGATGGAGGGGGCCGGTCTTCTCGAGTCGCGCCTATCCTGGGATCTGCTCCTATTCGCCCTGAAGGAGAGCATAGAGGGCGAATCCAGCGACGAGAAGTTCTGCTGCGGACATGCCACCTTCTGCCGATTCCAGCCTATGCGCGGAATCCCGGCCAGGATAGTTTGCATGCTCGGCATGAACGACGGCGCACTCCCGAGGCAGCAGAAACAGCTCGGATTCGACCTGATGGATCCCTCCAGCCGCTGGACGTGCGACAGGTGGAGCAAGGACGACGACAGATACGCCTTCCTCGAGGCGCTGATGTCGGCCCGTGGCAGGCTATACATCAGCTACACCGGAAGGAGCGACACGGACAGGCAGGAGATGCCGCCGTCAATCCTCGTGTCCGAGCTTCTCTCCTACATCGCGTCGAGGACTTCCGATCCTTCCTCCGCCGATTCGCTAGTCATGAGGCATCCGATGCATCCGTTCAGCCCGAAGTGCTTCTCGACCGTGGGATCCGCCCTGCCTCCATCATGTTCCAGACTCTGGCGCTCCGTCGCCCAGAATCTCTATGGTCCGGCAGGGAAGCCGCGGGCGACCATGCCCAGGCGCTCTCCGCCTCCGGAGGATCCGGCGGCTCTTCCCGGACTGCTCGAGATACGGCTCTCCGAGCTGACCGAATTTTTCCTGAGCCCTTGCAGGCACTACGCGGAAAGGACGCTCGGCATTGATCTTCACATAGGTGGATCGGACTGTCCAGACGACGTCGAGCCGACGGATCTGGACAAGCTGTCGAGGTTCAATCTGCGCTCCTTGATCTGGAAGGCGGTTGACTCGGTCCAAGACGGAAGTCCGGCGGAGATGCAGGCCGATGCCGGGTTCAAGGGCCGCTTCATCTCCCGTCTGAGGGCGGAGGGCGTGCTGCCGGTCGGAATGGCGGGAGAGAGGATATTCGATGAGATATGGGGCGAGACTTTCGAGTGGATAGGGAGACTGAGGAAGATGGAGGGCGAGGCCGGGGAGAAGCTGGATCCGCTCCAAGTGGACATCAGGATGGAGATCCCGGAGTTTTCCGGGAAGCTGCGGATATCCCACGAGATAGGGGGATTGCGCAGGGAAGCCCGTCTGGTCGCCCGGCCCTCCTCGTGCAAGCCGAAGGACCTGCTCAGGATGGCCGTGGAGCAGGCGGCCATGGACATGCTCGCCGCAGACGGAGGGGTGGAAATCCCGCGGCGGAGCGTATTTCTCGGGATGGATGGCGAGAGGGAACAGGAACGCATGGAGAACCCGCGCGGGTATCTCGAACGCCTGCTGGGCATCTACATCGAAGGGCGCAGGAGGCCTCTATGCTTCTGGCTTGACGCAGCCTGCGCAGGGATGAAGCGGGGCATCTTCGATCCGGAAAAGGCCAGGGGCGCATGGGAGCCTTCATACATGGAAGACGCGCCGGGACGGCAGTCCAAGCCGGACGCATATACGAGGAGTTTCTTCGGGGATAGGCTCCAGGCGGAAGATCTCTTGAGGGAGTTCGAGGAAATCACAAAGGCAATCGTCGTATTCAAGGTGTGAACCGACATGGCGACAACGGAGAAAAATGAATTCAGCATCCTGGACGCGCCGATAGGCGACGGGGCCTCCCTGCTCATCGAGGCCAGCGCCGGCACGGGCAAGACGTTCAACATACAGCACATCTATCTGCGGCTCGTCCTCGAGCGCGACCTGAAGGTCGCCCAGATCCTGGCGGTGACATTCACCGAGGCGGCGACGGCGGAGCTCAGGAGCAGGATAAGGTCCAACATCGAGGCGGCGGCCGCCGTCCTGGCCGGGTCGCAGCTCCACGACAGGGGATTGCAGGAAACGATCAAGTCCATAGTCGGGCATGCGCTCGCGGCCGGCAACGGAATCAAGGAGATGTCGCGGCGGCTGCGTGTCGCCCTCCTTTCCTTCGACGAGGCCGCCATATTCACCATACATGGCTTCTGCAGCAGGATGCTCAACGAGAACGCTTTCGAGAGCAGGATGCCTTTCGAGCTGGAGCTAGTCGAGAAGCAGGACGACCTTGTTGGCGGATGTCTCGAGGATTTCTGGAGGGCGAACTTCTACGAGGGGAATCCGGCGCTGGCGTCGGCCCTCTCCGAAAGGGGGCTTTCCTCCGGAAGCTTTCTCGGCTTCGCCAAGGATATCTCGTCCAGGCCTGACATTGTCGTCAGGCATGGGATCCCGGACGGGCTTTTGGGCGACGGGCTTTCCGACCAGGCCTTTTCCGCGATTCTCGACTTCAAGCTGGATGCGCTGTTGAAGGCTGTTGAGATCGGGCTTGCAGGGGCGAGGCCTTCGAATGCGAAGACGATACTGGAAAGCCTGCGGAATGATGCGGGGAAAATGGATGCCGCCGGGAAATACAGGATGCTGAAGGGGCTGGCCCACAGCCCTCCTAAATGGCTCAAGGGCAGTTTCGAGTTGGAGGACTGCCTCGCCCTCCCGGACATCGTCGTGAAAATCGCCTTGAAGAAATTCCTCCCGGACGCGATGGCGAAAATCAAGAGGAAGCACCGTCTGCAGTCCTACGACGACATGCTCATGGATCTGAGGACGGCGCTCCGTGGCCGCGACGGACTTCCCGCGCCCGAATGCGAGCTGGCCAGATGCCTCAGAAAACGTTACAAGGCCGCCCTGGTGGACGAGTTCCAGGACACCGATCCAGTCCAGTGCGAGATATTCGAGACCGTGTTCAGGCATCGGGATTGTCTTTTCGTCATGATCGGCGATCCGAAGCAGTCGATATACAAGTTCCGCTCGGCGGACATCTACTCGTATCTGAAGGCGAAGGAGAGGACTTCTCCATCCGGACGCTTCACGCTGACGAGGAACTTCCGCTCGGCCCAGGCTCTGCTCGACGGAGTGAACGAGCTCTTCGGCGGGGATCTTCCGTTTCTCGAGAAGGGCATTGCATACGAGCCGGTGGAATCCGGACGCCAGCCCAGACGCAGCCTGATGATGGAGGTCGGCGCGGACAAGCCCTTCCAGCTCGAATGGATAAGGACGCCCGATCCGGATGGAATCTCAAAGAGCGCGGTGGACGTGCTCGAACACAGCGCGGACAGGATAGTCGAGGCGTTGAACGGATTCAGATGGTCCTGTGGGGGCTCCGCCTCCGGAGATGCCTCCGTGCGGATAGAGCCGCGCGACATCGCCGTGCTGGTCCCGAAGAACCATCACGCGGCGGGGATGCGAAAGGCGCTGAAGGCCAGAGGCGTCGCCGCGGTGATATCCAAATCGGGAGATGTATTCTCGTCCGCGGTCGCCAAGGATCTCTACTTCCTGCTGAGGGCAGTGCTGAATCCAGGCAGCGCAAGACATCTAAAGACTGCGCTGGCGGGAGCCTTCTTCCGATTCCCCCCGGAGACGCTGCTCGATCTGGACGACGGCGCCGGCTCCACAAGGATGTCCGACAGGCTGATCCTATGGACGGAGATATTCAGGGACTGCAGAGCGGAATGGGACAGGAAGGGCGTAATGCCGATGTTGTCCAGAATCCTCACGATGGAGAACCTGCATCCCGGACGCAGCGCGAAGGACTTCTCCGCCGAGGGAGCCGGCGCACCGTCAAGAACGGCTCTGCAGAATCTTTCCGAGCCGGGGATCCTCCCTCCGGACGGTCTGGACGTGCGCGAGAGGAACATAGTGGACCTGCGGCATCTCATGGAGCTGCTGCACCGGACCGAGAACGAGAGGAGCCTGTCCCCACAGCTCCTGCTCACATGGCTTGGCAGGATGATCACGGGAAAGGGCGACGACAGCGAATCCGACGTGTATCAGGCCAGGCTTGAGACCGACATGGACGCAGTGACCATCATGACCATACACAAGAGCAAGGGGTTGCAGTTCCCGATCGTTTTTTGTCCTATGCTCTGGGATTCGAACGCGTCGTCAAGCTCCAGTGCGGACAGGGAATGCTTCTTCCATGACTTTGAATCGGAGACTGGCGGTCTGGTGATGCCTCTCGGTTCAATGAGCGACCAGAACAGGGAGAGAATCGAGAGTGACAACCTCGGGGAGCTTCTCAGGGTCGCATATGTCGCGGTGACCAGGGCCGAG
>CAZGJP010000100.1:0-8578 GCA_964526605.1 uncultured Lentisphaera sp. | reverse complement strand
CGTGCCCGCATCTGGTCCTCTTGTAGTGGAACTTCCCGCCGTCGCCCACACAGGTCAGAACCATTCCGCAGTATGTGTTCTTGATAACCCTCTTGCGGTTTCTACTGAGATACGCTATCGCACCGATGGTCTCGGGAATAAACAGAAACCTGTAGCTGTAGCGCCGCCTCTCGAGGCCGGACACATGCTTGAAAAGCATCGCGTTCAAGGCCACTCCCGATATGGAGTCGTTCGCCATCGAAGGATGGCACAAATATGATGAAAACACGATCTCCCTGCCACTTTCACCGGGGACAAACGCCTCGGCATAGGTCAGACTCCCATCCGGATCAAGGCTTGAATCAATCTCCACATGATACCGGTCCGGCCTCATCTTGTCGTGGAAATCCTTGCTCACGCAAAAACCCCATCTGCGCTTGTAGTAGCTCGTTATGTATGGGATCGCATCCGGACGGCTCTCGTCAAAATGAAGATGGGGTTTCAGCTCTTCAAGAGTGAAATCGCCAGACACGGGCTCGCTGTATCCGACAACATGGAGGTTGCATTCCTTGAAATCAACCACACGGCGGCCGCTGCTGTCGGCGACGAAGGCGTCCTTTATGTTCCACTCCGGCGGAACAGTCCAGTCGAAACATCTGGTCCCGGACGGGATTTCGCTGATCTCGATCGGGACATGCTTCGAGATGACATCCAGGCTCCGCCTCACACCATTCCCGCTGATGCTTCTGCATATCGGGAACAGTTCCTTCACGATGCCATAGGCATCCCTGCCTTTCTCCATCGTCATTCCATCCTCCAGTCCTTGATCATTCCGGGGCGAAGCGGGGTCCCGGCCTCTATTGCTCTGGTGCACCGCTTTCCAACAACAAAATCCTTGAATTTAGGAGCCATGCCGTCCGCCGGCCTGACCGACTTCAAGTTCCTCTCGGTGAAAAACTCGCCCCTTTCCATTTTCTCCACCACGAAAAGGGAACGCCGGAACTTCCTCATCCCCATCTCCCTTGCGGTCGGAACATAACACGCCTTCCCCAGCGCCGGCTCCACAACCCTGATTTCCTTGACAAGGTTCTCAAATTCAAGTGGCTCCAAGGAGAAACTCCCATCCGGGCCACCATCCTTTCGGCAAAGAGTGAAATGCTTCTCCACCATGCATGCGCCAAGAGCCACCGCCGCGACCGAAGCCGCAATCCCATGGCTATGGTCCGAAAGCCCTACAACAAGCCCGAAACGCCTCTCCATGTCCGGAATCGTCCGAAGATTCATGTCCCGCGGCTCCGCAGGATACTCGCTCGTGCATTTCAAAAGCGCAACCTGGCGGTTGCCCTGCGAAAGAACCGCGTCCACGGCCTCGCCTATCTCGTCCAGACCCGCCATGCCGGTCGACATCACAACCGGTTTCCCAGTCGAGGCTATCCTTCTTATCAGCGGGATGTCTACCAGCTCGAAAGAGGCCACCTTGTATGCGGGAACGCCCATCTCCTCGAGAAAATCAACCGAACTGGCGTCAAACGGCGTGGAGAAGAAATCCATCTCCAGATCGTCCGCCAACTCCTTCAGCCTGGGCTGCCAGTCCCACGGCATATGCGCCTTGCTGTAGAGAGCATGGAGAGTCTGGCCGCTCCAGATATTCCCCTTGCCTATGCGGAAAAACCTCTTGTCGCTCTTGAAAGTCAGCGTGTCCGCCGTGTAGGTCTGGACTTTCACCGCATCCGCTCCGGCCAATTTGGCCGCCCTGACAAGCTCCACCGCCCGGTCGAAGCTCTGATTGTGGTTCGCAGACAGCTCGGCGACGATGTAGACCGGCCGCCCGGGCCCTACAAGTTTTCTTCCAATCCTTATCGGTCGGATCTTCACGGCCTCTCCCTGACCATTCTGACGCATCCCCTCTCCTCGGAAAACGAATCGGATGGCGCATCATTGAAACCAGCGCTGCGGAAAGCCCTCGCGGAGGCTGCGTTATCCGATTTGATATAGGCATTCACCACGGACAGCCCGCTCTCCCTGAAGAAAACCTCGGACGCTAGAGATATGGCTTTGCCACCACGGCCTCCTCCACGAAAATCCCTCGACAGGCTTATGGATATCGTGGCGCTCTCCCCGTCGGACTTGAAACGGACCTGCCCGGCCCTACGCCCGGCAAAATCCTCTATCATGTAAAAGAAACTGCTCGGATCCGACAACGTCCTCCCGAACCAGCCAGCATGATCCTCCCAGGGAATCTCCGCCGGGGAAAACGACGATCTCCTCACATCCGGATCGTTCGACAACTCCCATGCGAAACGGCAGTCGCCCTCCGCCGCCCTCCTCAGGAATGGAAAACACATCTCGTCAACCACCCTTCCAGCTCCATCTCCGTCTATCAACCCCATGCCCTTCTCGGACATGCTCCTGCGAATTTCGCAAGCATCTGAAAGTCTTTCATATGCCGACAGGATGTCCTTCTCTCCAATCGAATCCACATGCCCAAGATCAAGCGCGACGCCATGCCTGTCCAATTCCTCCGCCACGGGTCTCTGATTGTCCGCGCAATATATCACGATGCCGGGCAGCCCCATGTACGCCATCTCCCAACTGCTAGTCCCCCCGCTCGAAAAGGCAATGTCAGCCCATGACATCAGCTGCGGCATGTCCGACACGTTCTCCAAAATCTCGACATTTTTCTCTTTCAACGCGATCTCCCTCAGCGCCGACGCGCATTGGCTCGCTCCACCGGCGACAATCCTCATCTCCATCCTCCCTACAACAGGACGCAAGGCCTTCAAGACCTTCAAGGCCGTATTCGACGGATCGCTTCCTCCCATCGTCACCAGAACCCTCCTGGCGGCAGCATCGAAACGCCTTCCAGACCTGTTGTGCCCGCGGAATTCCCTCCTCAAAAGCAAATAGCGGCTCCCGAGAAGAAGCTTGGTATTGGCCGAAACCCCGGGATACAAACAAGACCGCGCGTGAAGATTCTGGTTCAGGACTATGTCCGCCGGATACCTCCCGCAATGCCCCCAGTCATCAATCATCATCAGCCTCGCCCCCCCGCGCTTCACCGCATCCTGAAAGACTTCCCCGAAATGATAGCCGTCGGCAACGATCCAGGATGCTCCAATGTCCCTCGCAATCTTCATCGCCTCGCCTGCATCCTCCCCGCCACCGGGCCGAGACCTGAGAGCCAGCAACCCGCACCCATCATGGCTCAGACGGCAAGACATTCCGGAAGGAAGATCATGCGAGAGAAACACCACCCGCCCGCCAGCCTTCGCGACAGCATGGGCCAGCGACAGACAGCGCATGACATGCCCAGTCCCCTGCCGGAACGACGCATCGGCCCTCATGACGACGCTAAGGCCCACGAAGCCCCCTTGCAGTCTCGAACATCAGCTCGGCTCTGGCCCAGTCCTCCTCCGTGTCTATGTCCTGGACAAGATGACGGGGGATGAATACGGGAACGCTGTCTTCGGAAAAAAGCCTCCTGATCTTCCTGTAGCGCACAACGTCAATCCAATAGAATTGTCCGGCATCGTGGAAGGCCTCCGGCAGATCCTGCGAACGCTTAAGCCTGTTCTCCGGCCAGAACATCTCAAGCCTTCCGTCCCCGTTGACACGCATGGCCCTGAAGATGTTGTATCCGAAACTCGCCACCGAAAACGCCGACACCGCCCCGCTCTCCTTCAGAACGCATAGTCCTCTGGCTATGTCCGAAGCCCTGACCATCGGAGCTGTCGGATATATGCAGCAGAGATGGCTCGGACGGCATGAGCCGGACTCGAGCCAGTCCAGGGCATGCAGGATGACTTCATCGGTCGTCGCATGGTCCCCTGATATCCCGGCTGGCCGCAGAAATGGAGCCTCCGCGCCGCATTCGATTGCGATTTCCGCGATCTCCTGCGAATCGGTGGATGCTATTATCCTCTTGAAGGCTCCCGACTCCAGCGCCGCGCCAATCGAATATGAGATTATCGGCCTCCCCCCGAACATCCTCGTGTTCTTGCCGGGGATGCGTTTGCTCCCGCTCCGCGCAGGTATGAGGGCAACTGAAAAATCCTCGCAAGACGCCAAGTTCAAGACTCCTTTGGAAAATCCCGCACACACTTCACACTCTCCTTGACCTTGGCGATTACCAACCTCAATTCATCGTCCTTCAGCCCGGGGAACATCGGAAGGGAAATTATCCTCCTGAACGCATCCTCCGCAACCGGATACATGCCCTCCGAAGTCCCAAGATTCCTCCTGTAGTAGGGATGCAGATGGACAGGGATGTAATGGACGTTCACCCCAATCCCGCCCTTCCTGAGCTCGGTGAAGACCCTGTCCCTGTCGTTCCTTGAAAGCTTGACCACATATAGGTGATAGGCGTGGGAGACATCTGGAGATTTGGAGATTGGCACGATTGAAGGATCGCCATCGAACGCCTCGTCGTAGACCGCAGCAATCTGCTGCCTGCGTTCTATCCACCGGGGCAGTCTCCCAAGTTGACTGACTCCGAGCGCACACTGGAAATCGGTGATGCGGTAGTTGTAGCCAAGCTGCTCCATCTCATAGAACCAGGCACCCTTCTCCTCGCGCTGGCGGTAGTCCGTCGTTATCCCGTGGTTCCTGAACACACGCATCTTGCCGGCATAATCCTTGTTGTCGGTAACAGCCATTCCACCTTCCCCCGTCGTTATGTGCTTGACAGGATGGAAGCTGAAGCAGCTGATGTCGGCAAGGGTTCCAACCTTCCTCCCTGCATATTCGGCTCCAAGCGAATGACAGGCGTCGGCAATCAGGATCAAACCATGCTCGTCGCA
Source organism: uncultured Lentisphaera sp. (assembly GCA_964526605.1). Classification (GTDB taxonomy): domain Bacteria; phylum Verrucomicrobiota; class Lentisphaeria; order Victivallales; family GWF2-50-93; genus DYMC01. The sequence goes on along the minus strand of CAZGJP010000100.1, from coordinate 3,800 downwards.
GATCGCTCTCAATGCGCCATAATCGCAAGGCTGTCCGGCATAGTCCACCGCGATCACCGCCCTGGTCCGGGGCGTGATCTTCTCGCGGACACGCTCCGGATCCATCAAAAGACTTCCCGGAAGAACATCGGCGAAAACCGGCCGCCCGCCCTGGTAGAAAACCGCATTCGAGGTCGCCGCAAAAGTCATGGGCGGAACTATCACCTCGTCCCCGGGGCCTATCCCCGCGGCAAAAACCGCACAATGGAGCGCAGCCGTCCCGCTCGAGACAGCAACCGCGAATCCTGCACCAGTCCATGAGCATACGGCATTTTCAAATTCGGCGACTTTCGGCCCCGTCGTTATGAAATCGCCGCCAAGCGCCTCGACAACCGCGTCAATGTCCTGACGGTCTATCGCCTGCCTGCCATATGGCACAAATGTCACGGCACTTCTATTTCCGCTCATTCAAACTCCCCCAGCTTGCTCGCTATCACCCCGTAGTGCACCTTCAAACAGGGAATGCCGCCTATTATCGGATATGCCATCATGGACTCGTCGCTGAACATGGCCGTCCCCGCCTTCCTCAAGGGAGTGAAATATTTCGGGCACCGGAACGGATCCTTCCTGGCCAAGGCGCCGGAGGACCTTGGATTCTTGGAAATGACTGTCACGGCCGTCAGATTCCTGTGGGTGACCTTGACCGGAATCAGCCCGCTGCTCTCGACTTTGCACCCGAGCTTTCTGCAGCAGTCGAGAAGCCCCCTGCAGTAGCGATGCCTGTCGAGACGGCGCCTGATCGAAGGAGGGGCAAGTTCGTAGGCGGGCTCTATGAGCACCAAATACCTCCTCGCAACCCGGTGCAACTCGCCTATGATATCCTTCTCCCTGCCCCTGTTGGGCTCTATCGAATGCGATGTGTATACGACATCTATCGAATCGTCGGCAAGCGGAATGTTCGTGAGGGCCGCAGTGAATATCACCGCACCGCGAACACCAGTTTTCTCAAGATACCTGCGAGCATAGGCCGCACGGGACCAGGACAGGTCGAATCCGTAGAAACGATCCACATCCCTGGCAAGCGACCTGGCCACTCCGGAAAAGGTGGTCGCCTCGCCAACACCAGCCTCGAGAACGGTCCTCGACTTGCCAAGCGACCTTATCAGATCCGACACATACCGGCAGTAGCCCTCCTTCTCGGACCTGTAGCGCGGATCCTCCATCGCCCTCGTGTAGCTTCCAGCCTGAATGTCATAAGACAGCTCTATGACCGACTCGTCCGACCTCTCGATCCGCAGCCTCCTCTCCAAATGCTCGGAAATATTTCCACCCCTCGAGTAGACCTTCCTCAGCTCCTGCGGAAGAATACCCATGTTTTTCCTGCGCATGTCCTTGCCACCCCTTCTTAGTTGTTGTCGAGATCGGCCACAAGCCGCCTTATGTCCTCCACCGACAGCCACTCCGTGTTGTTGTCGCTCCTGTAGGAGAAGCCGTCCCGGCAGGGCCTTCCGCCCTTTCCCATCAGATTGTCCTTCTTGTCCCACCACACGAAGTCAGGCTGGATCACATAGTGGTCGTCGAACTCCATCGAATGCCTGGCCTCGTCCTCAGGAATCATCAGCTCGTGGAGCTTCTCCCCGGGCCTGATGCCAATCACTTGAACCTTGGCCTCCGGGGCCACCGCCCTCGCCACGTCCATGATGCGGTAGCTCGGTATCTTCGGGACGAAAACCTCTCCCCCATGCATCCTCTGGAAACAGTCCAGCACGAAGTCGACACCATGCTGAAGTGTTATGGAAAACCTTGTCATCCTTTCGTCGGTGATCGTAAGAACCCCCTCGCTTTTCTTCTTGAGGAAAAACGGTATCACCGACCCCCTGCTGCCAACGACATTCCCATACCGGACCACGGAAAACCTGGTCCCTATGTCACCACTCATCGCATTCCCGGCTATGAAAAGCTTGTCCGAGCAGAGCTTGGTCGCTCCATAGAGATTCACTGGGCTGGCCGCCTTGTCAGTGCTGAGGGCCACCACCCTCTTCACCTTCTGCCTCAACGCGGCGCGGATCACATTCTGCGCGCCGAGGACATTGGTCTTGACCGCCTCGAAGGGATTGTACTCGCAGGCCGGGACCTGCTTCAACGCCGCAGCGTGGATTATGTAGTCCATCTCCCGGAAGGCCTCGTCAAGACGAGCCTCCTCCCTCACGTCCCCGATGAAATATCTCACCGGATATTTGGAATCCGGAAACATCTGCGACATCTCGAACTGCTTGAGTTCGTCCCGGGAGAATATCACCAGCTTGGCCGGCTTGTATCTCCCAAGTATGTTCGCCACCATCTTCCTACCGAACGAACCAGTCCCGCCTGTCACAAGAATCTTCTTGCCGTTGAACATTTTTTATCCTCTTTTTGAGTTCAGATCTAAGGGGACTTTATCATTTTTTCGTCGCATTCCTAATCCTCCTGTAAATCAAGAGTCGTTCGCGGCATGCCAAGCATGTTTATGGCCTTAAAATCTTTCCACGCTCCGCCCCGTCAATTGCAGCGGCAATTGACATATAAATAAATCCGTCCCGGAGGCGGACTTATTTATCCGCTTATCAGCTTCAGCAATGGATTGTTGATGATGCTGTCAACCTTGTCGTGTATCTTCCTGGCACGCCCTATCTGCTCGCCCAGAAACTTCCTCTCATCACTGGAACTCGCCTCACCTACAAGCCTCTCGGCCTCCTTCAAAATCTCGTCCGTCATCAGAAGCTTCTTGCGCAAAAGCTCCATCACACCCTTCTGAAGCGTCGAGGCAAGATGATTCGACGTCTCGTAGTAAGTCCGACGATCCCCCTTCACCCAGACCTGCTTCACAACTCCAAGCTTGTCCAACTGACGAGTCGCTATGCTGATCGCCGCCTTGCTAAGGTGAAGCTCGGAGGAAATATCGTCCAAAGAAGTGGGAGCGGGATTCAGATATATGCATGCCATGACCTGCCCGATTATCCTGCCCATCCCAATGTCCTGGGCAATCTTCCCGGACGAGTCTATAAGGTGCGTGCGCGCGCGTTTCAAACTCGATTCCATAGAGTTTATATCTTTTATAATTCTGTAAAAGTAGTTAACGATAGGCGAAAGTCAAGCCGGGAAACAATTTTTTTTCTTTTTTTTTCCTGTCTCTCGATGAGTAATTCGTTAATTTTTTGATTGATATCTTGTCTTTCCCAGTGGTCCATGCTATAATAGCGGGCAAAATCGGGAACATCTTCCATGCTTAAAAAGACAGTTCGGTTCACGTTGATCGAGCTATTGTTAGTCGTGGCGATCATAACCATTCTTGCAGGACTAATTCTGCCCGCCCTGAGAACGGCCCGCGAAATGGCCCGGCGCAATGCATGCCTCGGCAACCTCAAACAGATTGGCTCGGCGATGATAATGTATGGCGACACCTACAAGTATTTCCCGCGTGTCGACGCGGGGGCGGCGGACTATCCTGTTCTGGTGGACACCGCATCGGTGGACGCGCTCGAACTCGACGGAATCCCCCATCCTTCCTCCACAAGCAAGATATGGGACTGCCCGTCGTCTCGCCTGCCGCCAGACGACGACGTGATTGCCGCCGGCAAATACGCCCTCTTCGACTATGACGCCTCTACGGTCGGAACACCCAACTACATGCTCCTGACCAACTGGAAGAACCATGCGTTCTACACCAGCACAACCGCAAAGTCCCCATCAACTCCCAAGGATCCCATAGGTCCCCTCGCCGGAGACTGCGTCAACAACTGGACCGGAACCGTCAACGATTCAATGGGCTCGCCCACTCTTAT
>CAZGJP010000099.1:0-8626 GCA_964526605.1 uncultured Lentisphaera sp. | reverse complement strand
ACAAGTCAACGCATATTTCCAGCTCGCATAAAAGATACACCCGGCGGAGAAAAAATCAAAGCAAAGGAAAAAGCAAAAGGAGAAAAGCATAGATGACACAGGATGATGCAATACGGATATTCGAGGACTGCGGCGCCCTGCTCAACGGACACTTCCTGCTCAGAAGCGGCCTGCACAGCGACAGATTCTTCCAGGCGGCCCTCGTCCTGCAATATCCAAACCACGCGAAAACCATTTGCTGCGCACTGGCCAAAAAACTAGCCATCAAGGGAAAACCGGACGCAGTCATATCCCCGGCCCTCGGCGGACTCATAGTCGGACACGAACTGGCCGCCGCCCTCGGAGTCAAGGCGATCTTCGCGGAAAAGGAAAACGACAACCTCGTCCTGCGCAGAGGATTCTCGGTCGAAAAAGGACAGAGGATCGTCGTCGCCGAAGATGTCGTCACCAAGGGAGGAAGATCACAGCAGACCATAGACCTGGTCCGCTCCTATGGCGCGGAGGCGATCTGCCTCGCGGTCATCGTGGACCGCAGCGGAGGAAGCGCCAGCTTCGACCTGCCCTTCCATAGCCTCGTCAAACTGGAACTGCAGACATGGCAGCCCACGGAATGTCCGCTCTGCGGAAAAGGAGTCCCGCTGGTGAAGCCCGGCTCAAAGTGACGAACGGACCGGCGAACAATCCTTGAATTCCATCCAAGCGGAACCGCAACAAATTCCTACGCATTTCCGCAATGGAAACTAATCATGCCCTAAATATCGTGCCTTATATTGATCCCGTAATCCCAGGACAATCGCCGAAACACAAAAAAGCAAAAGATGAAAAAGGAGAAAGACACGATGAAACACCTATTCAGACAAATGCCGGGGAAAGGGTTCGAACCAGGACTTTCAAACTCCACGTGGATCCTCATCCTGACGGCCCTCGCCGCCGCGACATCGGCCTTCGTCGCCGCGGTCATGGGAAAGGAAATGTCGGAATTCGCCAGGGTCATCCTGGAGGACATCGCCGTCTCCGCAAACCTCGCCATGGCCACCTTCTTCTCCCTGATCCTCGCCGGACATATATCGGCCGACGTGAACAAGGGCGATGTGAAGGCCTGCGACGCCCCCTTCGGAATGATGAGCTTCCTCTGCGGCAGAATCGCCGCGTCCCTCGCCGGGATGCTCCCCTTCTTCATAGTTTCTTCAGCCCTCTTCATGGCCGTCCATGCCTCGCTCTTCGGAAAAATCCCCCTCAGATTCCTCCAACTCCTGCTCGCATCCACCGCCGCCGCCGTCCCTCTCTGCGGACTGGCCGCCGCATGCGCCATATGGTCCAGAAAGGGCAAATGGATATATGCAGTCCTCGCCACCCTCTTCGCCGCCGCATTCGCAGGATCCGGCAGACTCCCGGCCGTCTCCAGAATCCTCGTCCCGGACATGGACCTCTTCCAGATAGACACAGGATTGCTCCACGGGACTTTCGGCGCATGGCTCTACATCTTCTCCATAGTCGGCATAGGACTGGTCTGGGCCCTCTCGGCCATTTCGCTCTCAAGCCTCGCATACAACTTCTCCCGCGGATTGAAGCCATATCCGTCCGACAGAAGCGGCGCGAAGGTCCTCGCATTCAAACTGCTCATAATCTGCCTCTCCTTCTTCTTCGCCGTCCACATCAGCTCCGGCATAAAGGGCATCGAGACCGACCAATCCCAAACCATGGGCGGACGCCCCGTTATCCCGAAGTCCGGATTCAAAGGACTCTGGGCCGATTTCAACTACATCCTCATGCTCGACTGCGTAAACAAGGTACAGGAAAGCAGAAATCCAGCCATGCTCGAAATCATCGAAACATCATATCTGGAATGCGCAAGGCTGAAGCCGGCCTTCAACATGGCATCAAAAAACAGCGTCTTGCTCTTCTCGACATTCAACTTCTGCCCCCCCGAGGCCGTCAACCGGCTCGTCGCGGACTCCTTCCGCAACTATCTCGCGAACACATACGTCTCACGCGACGCGGATTTCGAATTTGCAGTCGCAAGCTCGCTGGTCTCCCAGTCCAATCCCGAACGCGAGAAATACATCGCATTCGCTTCCGAAACGCTGCGCAAGACAGCCAAAATAGCAACCCCCGCGGAGAAGTCCAGAATATCACGCAAGATCGTCTCGCTCGACGCCGACGCCTTCGAGAACTCGATGTGGAAGCAGGAACTCATGCCAGTCAACAGGAAATTCGCCGAACTCCTCGTCTGGTATCGCGAATGGAAACGATCGGTGACCATGAAAAACTACGAACCCCTCGACGACATACCGCGGCTGGAGGAATGCGTCCTACTAGCCGCCGACGACACGGAGAAGGCCTCAAACCAGAATCCCAACATTCTCTCCTCGGTCGAGAAAATCCGCAGGAACATCTATCTGGCAAGATATATATCCGAACAAACAATAGAGAGATTCTGAAAAACACCCGGAGCCAATTGCGAAACGCCCCGCAGCCGCACGGAGTTTTGCCGCCGGCTCGCCCAATCTTGCCTTTCGCCAGCCTCATGATAAGTTAAACAGCATGAGCCTGCAGCGAAAACAGAATGCCGGAAACATGGGACCGGGCGGGAAATTCTTCTTCAAGAGAATCTTCCCGCTCATATTCATCGTCGCCGGAGCAGCCGCCTCCCTCGGAATATTCAAGGCCATCAGCATCGCCCAGGAAAGCAAGTCCTGGCCAACAGCGGAAGGAGTGGTCAGATTGTCCAAAGTCCAGTTCGAGGACCGCATCGGCAAGAAGGGCATGTACAGCGCGGAAGTCATGTTCGAATACCAGATCGAGGGCAAAACATACAGCAGCAACAGGATCTCAAGCGTCAACTCAAGCTCCAGCAACCCCGCATCCGCGCGCGAAACCGTGGACAAATATCCCGAAGGAGCCAAGGTGAAAGTCTTCTACAATCCTGGCTCCCCACAGACCTCCCTCCTCGAACCGGGCGTCTCCACGGCAATGTGGCTCCTCGTCCTCGTCGGCCCCCTCTTCATGGCCGCCGGAATCGCAATGCTCATACTGCTCCCAAAACTCCTCGACGATGGAAAAGACAGGAATAAAGACGAATACAAGGATCTGCAAGCATGAAGACAAAACTTCCGGAACTCGACTGGATGAGAATCAATACGTTGATAAGCCTCGCCCTCGACGAGGACCTCGGAGAAGCCGGCGACACCACAAGCATCTCCGTCATCCCCCCGGGCACGAAGACCACGGCGACCCTCCTCGCCCGCGAAGAATGCGTCTGCGCTGGCCTTCAGGTCGCCGAAGCCGTCTTCAAGCGCCTCGACCGGAACGTCAAGTTCTCCCCGCTCGTCAAAGACGGACAGCTATGCAGGCCGAACACAGTCCTCGCGAAAATCGCAGGAAGGGCGCAAGCAATGCTCTCCGCCGAAAGAACAGCCCTTAACTTCCTCCAACGCCTATGCGGGGTCGCCACGGTTTCCTTCCATTATGCGCAAGCCGTGAAAGGCTCAAGGACAAAAATTCTCGACACGCGCAAGACCACCCCGGGATGGCGCAACCTCGAAAAATACGCCGTCGCCGCAGGAGGAGCCACGAACCACCGCATCGGCCTCTACGACAGGATCATGATAAAGGACAACCACCGCACACTGGCCGGCTTCACAAATGAAAATGGAATCAAGGACGCCGTCGCCAGAGCCAGAAGAAAATACCCCACGCTGGTCCTGGAAGTAGAAGCCGACACCCTCGACGACGTAGGAAAGGCTCTCGACGCCGGCGCGGACTGCATACTCCTCGACAACATGGACGACAGGACGATGAAGAAGGCCGTCGCAATGGTCGGAAGCCGCGCAAAAACCGAAGCCAGCGGAGGAATCTCCCTCGGCCGGCTTGCGAAAATCGCAGGAATCGGAGTGGACTTCATCTCCTGCGGCGCACTCACGCACTCCGTCAAGGCGATTGACATCTCGATGGAAATCTCCACACGCCAGCCCGCGGGCTAGATATTCCACTTTTCAAGAACTTTCATGGGCAGACTTGCCGTTGTCTGCGTTCCAGCCGGAATCGAGCCTATATATCCTGTCGCCCCTCCTGAGCCTCTCCGGAGAGGGGAAGGTGGGCGCCGATCCCTTCGGCGCAACCTCCACCCGCTCGTCATCCATCCTCAGGCTTTCTATCCTGAACTTCAGCGCCCCGGTCGTGGCTCCGGTGACCAGAATCTCGTCGCCAACCTTCAATACCTCGGCCTGCAAGTCGGCCTCGGCGCAGGCCGCCTTCGGAAAGTAGTTCGACACTCTCCCCGCGAATGTCTTCGTCTTCCCGGCCCGGCCCCCTGAAATTCCGCTCCACTCGCCACTGCGGTCGCCAAGATAGTATCCCCCACGCCAGAATCCACGGTTGAACACCGACGCCAGACGCCGCTCCATCTCCCCTGCGAATTTCGCGGAAAAGCTCCCGTCCGCAATCCTTCCGACGGCCTCCGCATACGCCTTCGTCGTTTCAAAGACATAGTCCGGAGAACGTCCCCTCCCCTCGATCTTGAGAATGGATACGCCGGCGGACACGATCCTGTCCAAAATGCGGATGCAGCAGAGATCCTTCGGGGACATGACGAAATTGTTCTCCACCGCGAACTCCTGCCCGGTCTCGTCGTCAACGACACGGTATCTCCTGCGGCAGTTCTGATAGCACTCGCCGCGGAAGGCCGATTTCCCGTAGTTCACAAGACTCATCGAGCATGTGCCCGCCACCGCCACGCAGAGAGCGCCATGCACGAAGACCTCGATGCGCGGCGGCATCCCGGAAGGCGAAAGTATTCCCTCATCCACGATGGACTTCGCGATTTTCGCAATCTGGGGCAAGGAAAGTTCGCGGGCGAGCACAAAGACATCGGCGAAGCGGGAGAGAAACTTCAGCGTCGCGAAATTCGCGACGTTAGCCTGCACCGACACATGGACCGGGAGCCCTATCGGAGCGGCGTATTCCATGATGGACAAGTCCGAGGCTATCACGGCCGACACCCCGTGCCTCTTCGCCACGTCGCAGAAATCACGGGCTTCGTCGAGCTCCTCGTCGTAGAGGATGGAGTTCAGCGCCAGATAGGGCTTGACACCCGCCTTCCGGCATTTTTCGGCTATCCTGCGGATGTCGCCCTTTGCGAAATTCGCGGAACTGTGCGAACGCATGTTGAGCCGCCCAGCCCCGAAATAGACCGAATCCGCCCCGGCCTTCATCGCCGCCGCAAGCGACTCCCATGAGCCCGCCGGAGCGCATACCTCGACCCGCCTGAAATCAGTTTTCAACTGCGATTTGCACATAATGAGAAATTACGGTGATAGCTGTTGGCCGCAGCAGGAATTGCATTCACCCCCTTCAGGATATACGCATAACGTCAATATTCAAACAGAGCAAGCCGCAATGGATGAGCCAATTGCATCCCCCCCCCGTGGCCGCGCGGAGTTTTACAATTGGCTCCATCCAATAAAAAGCGGAGATTTTTGCGTTTTGGGTTTGATTATGCGGGAAGCCGGGCTAGATTTCTCGGCTTTTCAATTTTTTGGATGGACGAACAGCAAACGCGAAAAAGACAGGAAGAGTGATGAAGACTTATCTTGCGAAGACTGGTGAAATCAAGAGGGGAGGCGTCCTCTTCGACGCCGATGGGCAGCCGCTCGGAAGGCTTGCGGTGAAAGTCGCGAACGCACTGCGCGGCAGGGACAAGGTCACGTTCACCCCGCACATAGACACGGGAGTATTCGTGGTGGTGGTGAATGCGGAGAAGGTGAAGCTGACGGGCAGCAAGGAGGAGAAGAAGATATACCAGAGCTATTCCGGATACAGGAGCGGTCTCAGGGAACTCTCCGCGAAAGCCCTTCGCGCGAAGCATCCGGAGAGGATGATACGCGACGCCGTATGGGGAATGCTGCCGCACGGCAGGCTGGGCCGGGCGCAATACAAGAAGCTCCGGGTCTACGCCGGAACCGAGCATCGCCATGCCGCACAGAAGCTCGAGAAGATATAATTCCATAAACAGCAGAGGATTGAAATGACAGTTCAGAGCTCGCAGGTTCTCGCAAGCGGAAGAAGGAAATGCGCCGTGGCGTCCGTCAGGATCAGGCCCGGCACCGGCAAGATAAAGGTGAACGGCAAGTCCTTTGAAGGCTATTTCCAGACCGAGGCCATGCGCGGATTCATCCAGCAGCCTCTCAAGGTCACCAGCACGTTCGGCTCGATCGATGTCTTCGCCACGGTGAAGGGCGGTGGAATCGCAGGCCAGGCGGGCGCGCTCCGCTTCAGCATAGCCCGGGCGCTGACCGAGAAGAATCCAGATCTCAGACCCGTCCTCAAGGGTAGCGGGATGCTCACGCGCGACGCCAGAGTGAAGGAAAGGAAGAAGACCGGCCGTCCCGGCGCGAGAAGACGCTTCCAATTCTCAAAACGCTGATCAAAAGATGTCCAAGGCGGCAATTGCAGTGGTCGGAGCCTCCGGATACTCCGGAGAGGAGCTCATACGGCTTCTGCTGCGCCATCCGGGCTGCGAAATCCGCATACTCACTTCAAGGCAATACGCCGGCCAGACTCTCTCGTCCGTCTTTCCACGCTTCGCCGGATGCGGAGAGATATCATTCACTGCTCCGGATGTCGCGAAAATCGCAAGCGAGTGCCAGTTCGCATTTCTCGCCCTTCCGCATGGTCTTGCCGCAGAATTTGCAAGGCCTCTTGTCGCGGCGGGGGTCAAGGTTCTCGATCTCAGCGCCGACTTCCGCATACGCGACACGGCCAAGTTCAGGAAATACTACAAGGAGGACCACCCCGCTCCGGAACTTCTGAATAATGCCGTCTATGGCATGCCAGAGATATACAGGGACAAGATAAGGACGGCCAGCCTCATCGCCTGTCCGGGATGCTATCCGACCAGCGTGATCCTGCCATTGCATCCGCTATTGAAGGCGGGCCTGATAATGAAGGATGGCGTTTCGGTGTCGAGCATGAGCGGCGTGAGCGGTGCCGGGCGCAAGGTGGATCTGCCATACATATTCCCGGAATGCAACGAGAGCGTGAGGGCGTATTCGCCGACCAATCACAGGCATCTGCCCGAGATCGAACAGGAGCTTTCAGCCTCCGCAGGCGCAGAGATGAAGATCAACTTCATCCCGCATCTGGTCCCCATAAACAGGGGCATAGCGACCACTATCACCGCGCGGCCGTCGGAAGGCTTTTCGCCGGAGAAGCTCGCCGATGCGCTGAAAATCTACGCGGACGAGCCATTCGTTCGTCTCATGCCGGAAGGCAGACTTCCGGACACCAAGAACGTATGCATGGGCAATTTCTGCGACATCGCATATGTCTGCGACGAGCATACGGGCAGGCTGATAGTATGTTCGAGCATAGACAATCTGACGAAGGGAGCGGCGGGACAGGCGGTCCAATGCCTGAACTTAATTCTGGGGATTGACGAAAAGACCGCTCTGCTATGAAGGGCCGCAGAGTTACGATGTCTCCACTTCGGAAGGTCGGTCTTCACCCGCTTTCCGCGTTCGCAGCGATCTGCGTTGATCTCATGTTGTTCGGTCCCGAGGCGGCGGCTCCGCCCACGATATTCATCACTTTCTTGTTCGGACTTCTCATTACGCTTCCGGTATTTCTGATGCAGAAGTTGGGGAGCGGTGATTCTGCGAAAATCGCATTTGCGAAAGCGATGATAATAGGTATATTGACTGCGATACCGTCGCCCCTGCCGTCGCTGCTGACGGGGGTCGGTGGTCTCCTAGGTCTTCTCGGTTCGGCGATGTCGCAGGACGGGAAAAACGATGGGGACAGGAAGACTGCCGACAGGAGGCGGGATGAGGGCGTTGATGAAGATGTCATAGATGTGGACGTGGAGGATGGCGATGAAGACTCCTGAGGAATTGCTCAAGAGATGGATGGGATGCGTGAATGGTGGAGACATTGACTCTCTCGTGGCTCTATACAGGGAGGATGCTGTGCTGATCCCCACATTTTCAAACCGCATATTGAAGGGGCATGACGCCCTGAGAGGATATTTCGAGAGGCTTTCCGGGAGGGAGGATCTGAGCATCGCCCTACATGAGAAGACTCTCGTGTTGCAGAGCCTCGGTGGATCCGTGCAGACCCTGAGCGGCATCTACAACTGGCGCTTTGCGGTGGACGGCGAGATACTCAACTTCGAGGCGCGCTTCAGCTATCTGCTCGATCTTTCGAGCGAAAGCCCCATAGTCCACCACCATTCCTCGCAGATACCGCGGACGCTATGAATTTTTTCCCGGATATGTTCGGAAAAAAGGCATGGGCTGTTGGCGCCTCACGCATCGGGAGATGATATCACCAGCGATGCGTTGGTCCCGCCAAATCCGAAGCTGTTGTTGAGGACATGCTTCATCTTCACTCCGCATACGGTTTCCTTCGCGAAATTCGCCCAGGAGAACTCGTCGTCGGGCGACTCCAGGTTCAGTGACGGGGATATGAAGCTTTTTTCGATCATCATCGAGCAGAATATTGTCTCGACGGCTCCCGACGCTCCGATCATGTGGCCTGTCATGGACTTCGTGCTGTTGATGAAGAGCTTCTCCGAATGCGTTCCGAAGAGATCCCTGATGGCCTTCATCTCGGACACGTCGCCGGTCGG
>CAZGJP010000098.1:0-8724 GCA_964526605.1 uncultured Lentisphaera sp. | reverse complement strand
GCCATTCTGGCGACAAAGGAGTCGCATTGCCTCTATGACATAATCCTCCGCTGGCGCGAGGGGGAGTTCCGCTGCGAGATACCTCTGGTGATTGCGAACCATCCCGACCTTGAATACGTCGCGGCGCAGTTCAGGATACCGTTCTACTGCGTCCCGGTCGAGAATGACGACAAGGAATTGCAGGAGCGCAAGGTGCTCGATCTTCTGGCGAAGAACCACATAGACCTCGTGGTGCTTGCGAAATACATGAGGATACTAAGCCCCGCCTTCGTGGAGCAATATCCCAGCAGGATCATAAACATCCACCATGCGTTTCTCCCCGCATTCCAGGGGGCGAACCCCTACCGCCAGGCATACGAGAGAGGAGTGAAGATGATAGGCGCCACCGCGCACTACGTAACCCCCGACCTCGACGAAGGCCCCATCATCGAGCAGGACGTCGAAAGGGTCAATCACGAGAACGACCCCGACGAGCTGCGCCAGATCGGGAAGGACATCGAGCGCATCGTCCTGGCCAGGGCTCTGAAGGCCGAACTCGAGAACAGGGTCATCGTCTTCAACGGCAGAACTGTGGTCTTCTCCTGAAAAAAACTGGGAGCTACACCGCTTGTTGGCTTCCAGCCTTGCATTGGCTCCAGAGGCTGTCGCTGAGCTCTCCGAGAGAGTTCCAATCCTTCTTTCCTATCCATTCGGCAAGCGCAGGCGCCACCTGCGGGAAATGAATGCTTCTCTTCGACCCCGAGCGGAGCCATTTTTCGACTATGGACTTGTCCAGGACTGGCATCATCATTCCGAGTCCGAGCTGCTCGATGGCCAGAGCGTTTGACTGCTGCTCGAACTGTCCGATTATCGGGCAGACGAGTATTCTTTTTCCCAGATGAATCGCCTCGCTTGGAAGCTCGAATCCGGCGTTGCAGATGACCCCTCCGCAATCGTCCAGATCCTTCAAAAAACCCTCCCGCGAGAAGGGCCTCAGATGGATGTTCCCATCGTCGGAGGGCTTGTCCACATGGTGGTAGATGTAAAATTCATGGTCGGGGAAAGGCTTCAAGGTCGAGATTATGTCGCCCAGGCTCTCGAACGCGAGGTAGACCAGCATTTTGTCGGGCTTCACGCTCGACGCCCTGTCCAGCTTCTTTATAACCGGGGGCAGGATCGGATTGCCAAAGCTGTCCCAGTGCAGGCCAATCTTTATCTGCGCCGGCGCGAATGTCGCCATCACTATCCTGTCGATCAGGCCCTTGTCCTTCTCCGGAACCTTGTGGAAGAAGGAGTATTGATGCCCTACGCCGAGTCTGGTCTTCCCTGCGAGAATCGCGGCCCAGGCGCTGACGGGCTCGAAGTCGGTGATCACAAATTCATATGGCTTCACGTCGAGGCTCAGGACCTCGCGGACGAACCTGAAGACGTTCTGCTTCAGCGCCGTTTCGACGTGGCGTATCTTGCCGTCCCTGACCACGAACGACAGTCCGTGGAAGGCCCTGTAGGGCTTGAAGTCGTCCACGGCCCAGAGTTTTGCCGGATCGCGCCCGCTGAACACCACATCCACGTCGTGTCCTCTGTCCCTCAGCTCCCTGAGCAGTTCCCTGGACCTGTTTATGTGGCCGTTGCCCGTCGACTGGACTCCGTAGAGAATCTTCATGTTTTGTTTCTCTTCCTCCGCCGTAAGGGAATCTTGGATTTTGCAAATCAGGCAATATAGTTATAAATCCGATTTATGCCAAGCGTCCATCATGTTCTAACTGAAAAACCATGATCGATAAGAACTCCGAGCTATTGTCTTTCGAAAGGGAACTCTGGGAGCGTGGATTCAGCTTCATCGCCGGCGTTGACGAGGCGGGCAGAGGGCCTCTCGCGGGGCCTGTCGTCGCCGCAGCCGTCGCCGTGCGGAGCTCCGAAGTGGCATTTCCCGACGTCTTCGACTCGAAGCAGCTTTCCGCCAAGAAAAGGCTCGAACTGAGGAACGCCCTGCTCGCCTCCCCCGATTTCATCGTTTCAGTCGAGGAGATATGCGCCGAGGAGATAGACAGCATCAACATTCTGAGGGCGACGCACAAGGCGATGGCGGGAGCTCTTGCGAAAATCGCAGGCGTGCAGTTCGCGCTGGTGGACGGACTTCCCGCCAAGGGGCTGCCATGTCCGCACAAGGCGATTGTGAAGGGGGACAGCAGGTCCGCTCTCGTCGCCGCCGCAAGCATAGTCGCCAAAGTCCGCAGGGACGAGCTGATGGACGAATTCGCATTTCAGTTCCCCGGATACGGATTTGAACGGCACAAGGGCTATGGCACCGCCGGGCACGTCGAGGCCGTCAAACGTCTCGGCCCCTGCGCCATCCACCGCAGAAGCTTCGAGCCGATAAAGAGCATGTTCGCGGCGGCGGAGCTCTTCTGATTGCGTCGTTGTGAGATTCCTCCCCCCGATTTTTCCTGAAAAATCCATTTTTTACCATTGCGAAAACGGCGGCCAATGCTATATTGCGCCTTCATATTTTTTAGCCCCTAAAAAAGACGGAAAGCAGCACATGAGCGAAATCAACAGGAACGACTATCCAGTCAACATCGAAGACATAATGCATACTGCCTATCTGCAGTATTCCCTCAGCGTCAACATAGGTAGGGCGATTCCGGACGTCCGCGACGGGCTCAAGCCCGCCAACCGGAGGATACTCTACGCGATGCACAAGCTCGGACTATCCAAGAGCCATTCATACACGAAGAGCGCAAAGGTGGTCGGAGAGGTAATCGGCAACTACCATCCCCACGGGGATGCATCCGTCTACGACACGCTCGTCAGGATGGCGCAGGACTTCTCCATGAGGGAGCCGCTCATAGACGGGCAGGGGAACTTCGGAAGCATAGACGGCGATCCGCCCGCGGCATACCGTTACACCGAGTGCAGGCTCGAACGCCTCGCCGAGGAGCTCTTGGCCGACATTGACAAGAACACGGTGAACATGCTGCCCACTTTCGACGAATCCACTGTGGAGCCGGATGTGCTTCCCTCGGCATTCCCGAACATACTGGTCAACGGCTCGACCGGAATAGGAGTCGGGATGGCCACGAACATTCCTCCGCACAACCTTGCGGAGGTTCTCGACGCGACGGTGGCCCTTCTGGACAATCCTGAAATATCCATCACCGACTTGATGCGCCATCTTCCCGGTCCGGACTTCCCGACTGGAGCGCAGATATGCGGAATCGGCGAGATAAAGAGCCTTTACGAGACGGGCAGGGGCAGCATAAAGATGCGCTCCAAGTACGAGGTCTTGGCGAAGAACGAGAACAGGGAGCAGATAATCTTCACCGAAATCCCATACGCCGTCAACAAGGAGAACCTCATTGCGAAAATCGCGGAACTCGTCAACGACAAGAAAATCACCGGCATATCCGGCGTCAGGGACGAGAGCAGCAAGCGGACGGGCATAAGGATAGTTGTTGACGTGAAGCGCGGATTCATCCCGGATGTGGTCCTGAACCAGCTCTTCGCGCACACGCAGCTTGAAAGCGTGTTTGGCGCAGGCATGATGCTCGTCCACAACAAGCGCCCGAAGATGATGAACCTCAAGGAGATACTGGAGGCATACGTCGAGCATCGCCTCGAGGTGGTCACGAGAAGGATAAGATTCGAACTCGAGAAGGCCGAGGCCAGGGCGCACATCCTCGAAGGCCTGCTGATCGCCGTCGCGAACATAGACGACGTCGTCAGAATAATCCGGGAGTCCAAGGACAAGGAGTCCGCAGGGGTAGCCCTCATCGGGAAATTCAAGCTGAGCAGGATACAGGCCGACGCGATACTCGACATGCGCCTGCACCAGCTCACCGGCCTCGAGATCGAGGAGCTCCGCGCCGAATACGAGCAGCTGATGAAGAGAATCGCCGAGCTCAAGGCTCTGCTCGCGGACAGGAAGCTCCGCCTCGAACTCATCAAGACCGAACTGCTTGCGGTCAAGGAGAAATACGGAAATCCCAGAAGGACAGAAATCACGCACGCAGACAGCGACTTCCAGATCGCGGACCTGATACAAAGGCACTCCTGCGTGATAACCGTGTCGAAAAGCGGATACATAAAGAGGGTGAACATCGAGGAGTTCGACGTCCAGCACAAGGGCGGAAAAGGCGTCCGCGCAATGGAGACCCGGGACGACGACTACGTCGAGCATGTCTTCAACGCCGACAGCCACGACATAATATTCTTCTTCTCCGACAAGGGCACCATGTATTGGCTCAACGTCTATGAGATACCGGAGGGCCAGAGGGCCGGCAAGGGCAAGGCGATAATCAATCTGATAAAGGTCGAGCCCGGCGAGCTTGTCAAGGCGATGATCACCGTCAGCGAAAGCGATCTGCAGAGAGACGACCTCTATCTGGTCATGGCGACCAGGAACGGCGTGGTCAAGAAGACTGTCCTCTCCGCGTTCAAGAACCTCAGGAAGACCGGGATACGCGCCCTGAACATAGAGGAGACTGACGACCTTGTCGGAGTCGCCGTGACCAAGGGCTGGGAGGATATAATCCTATGCACCGCCAAGGGCATGGCGTGCAGATTCAACGAGCAGGATGTCAGGCCGATGGGCAGGACGGCCATGGGAGTGACGGGCATGAGGTTCAAGCTCAAGGAGGACCATGTCATAAGCATGGAGACTCTCGATTGCCGCGAGGAGATCGAATCCGACGAGGAGGCCGCGGCCAAGGGTGGCCCTCAAATACTTGTGGTCAGCGATGGGGGCATGGGCAAGCGGAGCTTCTTCAGCACATACAGGAAGACGCGTCGTGGAGCCAAGGGCGTGACCAACATGAAGCTGCGCGAAGGAGAGTCGGTAATCAACACCCTGCAGGTCGAGGATGGAGACGAAATCCTGGTGATGACCGAGAAGGGCCAGACCGTCAGAGTCCCCGTCTCCGAAATAAGGCTTGTCGGCAGAGCCACGAAGGGCGTGCGAATCATGCGCACGGGTGGCGAGGACAGGATCACCGGAGTGGTCAAGGTGATCGAGGTCGAAGCCGACCCCCAGAATAACGGCGACGCCGCCGAATCCGGAAACGAAAATGGGAAGAACGCGGAAACGGAGAACGGGAACTGAACTGCTTCCGAAAGGTAAATATTCACTGAAGACGTGAGCCCGCCATAAGGGCGGACAAGCTTCGCAACGTCTCAGGAATGACGGGGGTCAGTGAATATTTACTTTCGGTGGATGTCTACTGCCAGCGTGCCTTTATCTTCTCGACGACCTTTTCGGGGGTGAATCCGAATTTGTCGGCGAGCACCTTGTAGGGTGCCGAGAGTCCGAAGTGGTCAATCCCGATGCAGAGTCCGTCCAATCCCGTGAACCTATCCCAGCCGAATGTGGATGACGCTTCGATTGAGACCCTTTTTCTGCAGGACGGCGGCAGAACGCTGTCGCGATAGGCCTTGTCCTGTCGCATGAAAAGTTCCTGGGAGGGCATGGAGACTAATCTGATTTTTCTTCCCTCTTTTCTCAGAGCCTCGGCAGACTTCCTTGCGAGTTCAAGTTCGGAACCGCTCGCGATCATGATCATGTCGAATCCGGCATCTTCACCAAGGACATACGCCCCTTTGTCGAGTTGTATCTTCGCCGCGAGTTCAGGCGGCAGAGGATCGAGATTCTGCCTGGTCAGCAGCAGGGCCACAGGGCCGTCATGCTTAAGTGCAGCGGCCCAGGCGTGAGCGACTTCGTTAGTCTCCCCGGGGCGTATCACGGTCATTCCGGGGACCGCGCGCAGCATCGCAAATTGGTCTATGGGTTGATGCGTCGGACCGTCCTCGCCCACGTAGAACGAGTCATGTGTCAGAACATATATCACGTGGAGCCCCTGAACGGCGGCAAGCCTGATTCCCGGCTTCATGTAGTCGGAAAAGACGAAGAACGTGGCCACATACGGGATTGTCGAGCCGTATATCGCCATGCCATTCGCAACGAGGCTCATTCCAAGTTCGCGTACTCCAAAGTGCATGTTTCTGCCGGCCCTGTCGGTGGTCGAGAAATCGCCGGAGCATTTTATATGGGTCTTTGTGGATGGTGCCAAGTCTGCGGCTCCGCCCATTAGCGCCGGAATAAGTTCCGCCGCACGGTTGAGGACCATGCCTCCGCTTGACCTGGTCGCGTCGGGCTTGTCCTTCGGGGTGGCCTTGAGCAGTTCTTCGAGCAGATTTTCTGGAAGCTTCCTGTCGAGCAGCGCGGACATCTTCTCCGCCTTCGCCGTATTCTGCTCGAGGTGGGCCTGAAACTCCTTGTCCCATTTCGAAGCGTCCTTGGCGAGCTTCTTGCGCCTCTTCGCGAGGGCGGCCTTCAGCCCCTCGGGGACGTGGAAAGGGGGCTTGCCCTCGAATCCGAGCGCCTTCTTCACCGCCGCAAGCTCCTCGTCTCCAAGCGGCTCCCCGTGGCATGAATGCTTGCCGGCCTTGCCAGGAGAGCCGAAGCCGATGACGGTCTTGCCGACTATGAGGGTCGGACGCCCGTCAGCTTTCAGTGCCTTCTTGATGCCTTTGTCTATCAGAGCCGGATCGTTGGCATCCGCAACCTTCACAATACGCCAGCCATATGCGTCGAATCTCCTCGCGACGTCCTCGCTGAATGCGAGGGACGTGCTTCCCTCTATGCTTATCGAGTTGTCGTCGTAGAAGCAGACGATGTTGTCCAGCTTGAGATGCCCGGCTAGCGATGCCGCCTCATGCGTCGTGCCCTCCATCATGCATCCGTCGCTCGAGAGCACGAATATCTTCGAGTCAAGAAGTCCGCTTTCCTGCAGTTCCGTGCGTGCGGCGAAGTTCTTCGCCGCTATGGCCATGCCCACCGCGGTGGCGAATCCGCTGCCAAGCGGTCCTGTCGTGACCTCGACGCCATCGGTGTGGCCGAACTCCGGATGCCCCGGCGTCCTGCTGTCAAGCTGGCGGAAGCGTTTGAGCTCGTCGACCGTCATTCCCGGATATTCGAAAAGATGCAGGAGGCTGTAGAGCAGCATGGAGCCGTGTCCGGCGGACAGCACGAACCTGTCGCGGGCGAGCCAATGGGGATTGGCCGGATTGTGGCGCATGTGCTTGAACCACAGAGAAAAGGCGAAGTCGGCGCATCCCATCGGCATGCCTGGGTGTCCGGACTTGGCGGCCTGCACTCCCTCCGCGGCAAGAACCCTTATAGTGTCGGCTCCAAGCTTCATCATGCTGTAGTCGGGCATTTTCCCTCTCCTGTTTTTATTTTTTTTGCAGTATTCTGCTGTTCTCTACTGGACTTTTCCGGCTCATAAGATAATTTCCATTGCAGATTTTGCAATCAGCCGGGAAAAGATCCGAAATGGAAAAGGAAAGGTTCATAACATCGACCTTGAACAAGAAGGATGTAGAGTTCGACAACACCCTTCGCCCCAAGTTTTTCAAGAATTTCCCCGGACAGAGTAGCGTGAAGGA
The DNA here is from genome assembly GCA_964526605.1 of uncultured Lentisphaera sp. Taxonomy (GTDB): domain Bacteria; phylum Verrucomicrobiota; class Lentisphaeria; order Victivallales; family GWF2-50-93; genus DYMC01. Next base: position 1,302 of record CAZGJP010000098.1, on the reverse strand, counting down.
ACGCATCGAGCTCTTCGTGAAGGCGTCCAAGATGCGGAAGGACCCTCTCGGGCACGTCCTTCTCAGTGGTCCCCCGGGACTTGGCAAGACGACCCTGGCGTATATAATCGCCAACGAAAGGGGGGTTAACATCAAATCATCGAGCGGGCCAGTCTTGGAGAAGCCCGGCGATCTCGCCGGCCTGTTGACCTCCCTCCAGAAAGGCGACATACTCTTCGTCGACGAAATCCACCGTCTCAACACCAGCGTCGAGGAGTATCTCTACAGTGCAATGGAGGATTTCTTCATAGACATAGTCATAGACCAGGGCCCCGGCGGACGTTCCGTGCGGCTCAACATACAGCAGTTCACCCTCATCGGGGCGACTACCCGCTCCGGGCTTCTCTCCGCGCCTCTGCGCTCGCGTTTCGCGCTGAACTGCCGCCTTGACTACTACAAGCCGGAAGAACTGGTGGAAATAATCCATCGCTCCGCGAAGATACTGGACATCGAGATAGACGAGGCTGGAGCTCTGGCTGTTGCGGCAAGAAGCCGTGGCACACCACGCGTAGCCAACAATCTCCTCCGCTGGGCGAGAGACTATGCACAGGTGAGGGCGGACAACAAGATTTCCGGAGATGTCGCCGTCGCTGCGCTCAAGATGCTCAACATAGACGACAACGGCCTCGATGAGATGGACAACCGCATTCTGGAGGCGTTGATATATAAGTTCTCCGCCAGGCCCGTGGGAGTGAAAAACCTCTCCGTCGCCGTGGGAGAGGAGGAGGGCACCATCGAGGAGGTCTACGAGCCCTTTCTCATCCAGGAGGGTTATGTGATGCGCACACCGCAGGGAAGAATCCCGACCGACAAGGCGCTGAGGAAATTCGGGCTGACTGCGTCCGACATTCCAAAATCGGGGAGGAAAGGCGCCGACGAGGAATTGAAGCTTTTTTGACCCCGGGGGTGCCTTCCGCCTCCCCGGGGATTGATTTAATCCCGGGGAACGCCGGAGCAACACAAAGGAGAAGAAATGAACGTGCAGATTGAAAAACTCCTCGCTCTGCAGGAGCAGGATCTCAAGATCAGGGCGATGAAGACGCGTCTCGAGACCATCCCGATTGAAATCAGGAAGATCACCTCTCAGATCGAGGCCGACAAGGCGAACTTCGCCGCGCAAAAGGAAATATTGATGGTGGAGGAGCTCGAGATAAAGAAAGTCGAGGCGGGAATCAAGGAGAAGGACGAGCAGATACGGAAGCTCCAGAGCCAGTCCTCCATGATAAGGAAAAACGACGAATACAGGGCCCTCATGAACGAGAT
>CAZGJP010000097.1:0-8859 GCA_964526605.1 uncultured Lentisphaera sp. | reverse complement strand
CGGTATGGGGCCGGTCCGAGCCACATGTCGTAATGAAGCGACTCCGGAGGATTTCAAGTTCGGGCTGCAGTCCGCCACACAGGCCGCAGATGAGTGGGGCGGGGACAATGTATTCATATTGTTCGACGCGAAACTTGACGAGGTCGAGAGGGGGTTGGAGGAAAGGAAGCTGCACGGGAGGATCAGGCCTATCGGCGAATTCACAACGCACAAGGGCGAACCGCTCAGCCTGTATGTTGGAGCAAAGGCCGCCCGACCAAAGCCCTGAAGCAAGCCGGAGAACTTCCACTGAACTGCCGGTCAGCGCATGTTACAAGTCCGATCCGTTGAACACGAAACCGGCGATGATCACGTATAGCAGTGTGTAGACCGCCAGGAATATCCCGTCGGAAAGCATCCTGTCCCACATTATCTCCTGCGCCATCGTGTATTTCCACAGCATCAAATATCTGGTGGGCAGGAATCTCTGGATGCTCTCCATGAGGGGAAGCGCGTCGAGAATGTAGCTGGTGTAGTATATCCCGAGAGGGACTATCGCCGCCGTCGTCGCATTCCTGAATATCGCCGAGGACATTATGAACATGGCCGAGAGCGACAGCAGCGAATACGCGCAGAAGAAGTAGGCCAGCACGGCTCTCTCCATCGCGGTGTCGGAGTTCATGATGAATATCCCGGCTCCCTTGCCGAGAAAGGCCGGGCCGAAGACGATGATGTCGCCACCATATCCGAAGAAGAGGGAGCCCAGCGCCATGCTCGTGGCGAAAAGACATGAAAGAAGGAACAACGAATACAGGGTGACCGCCATGAGCTTCGAGAGCAAGATGTTCCATCTGGATATTGGCCTGACGGACATCATGCGCAGGGTTCCGTTGCCTTGCTCCCCGGCCAGGACGCTGGCGGCCATCATCGCCAGCACCATCGGCATTATCATGTATATGGCTGGGAATAGGACTGTGATGCAGAAGGATGTCCCGTTGATGAACTCGGTTATGAGCCTTCCCTCGAACTCCTGCCTGTGCCCCCTGATCGCCCCTGTCTTCCTCAGATAGAAGCCCACAAGGACGAGCAGCGTAAGCAGGAGATTGACCGCGAGTCCGGCCAGGCATTTCTTCTGGCGGAATATCTTCCTCGCCTCAAAATCTGTCAGTGCGAATGTCTCCCGCATCTTTTCCAGTAAGTTCAACGAACACATCCTCCAATTTGCGTTTTATCTTGCATATCCTGTATAGCCTTATTCCGGCGTCGCAGAGCGCCTTTGCATGCTCCGGTATCTTCTCTTCTGCGTCCTTGACGAGCACCCGGAGTTTTCCGCCATGCCTTTCGGAAGAGATGATTTTTTCCGAAATCCCCCCGGGCAAAGCTTCCACCGAGGAGGCTTCGCACAGTATTTCAATCCTCTCCTCCGCCTGGAGCAGCGCCGGAACATCGGATTCGCAGATGATTTTTCCACGGTCGATTATGGACACCTTGTCGCAGACCTGCTCCACCTCGCCCAGCAGATGGCTCGAGAGGAAGATTGTGACGCCTTTCTCCGTTGAAAGCCTTTTTATGAGCCTGCGGACCCCACCGATGCCGTGCGGGTCCAGGCCGTTCGTGGGCTCGTCCAGAAATACGAGCCTGTTCTCGGGAAGGAGGGTCTGGGCGATCCCAAGCCGCTGCTTCATGCCATAGGAGAAGGTCCCGACGCATTTGTCCTTCACATCCGAAAGCCCCACTATGGATAGCGCCTCCAGTATCCGCTCCTCGGCGCATCCCCCGGAAAACCTCGATAGGAATTTCAAGTTCTCAAAGGCAGTGAGATATTCGAAGAACGCCGGAGCTTCGACGACCGCCCCAACACGCTTGAGTATCGCATTCCTGCATGAGAAGAAGTCGAGCCCGAATATCTCTACCTCTCCGCAGTCGGGCATTATAAGCCCCAGAAGCATCTTTATCACTGTCGTCTTGCCGGCGCCGTTGGGGCCGAGGAAGCCGTGGACCGAGCCCTCTTCCACGGAGAACGAAACATTGTCGACGGCCTTGTTGCGCCCGTAGCTCCTGCTCAGATTCCTGACTTCGATTATCTTTCCACTCACCGTTCGTCTCCCAGGAAATCGTCCGCCCTCGTGCCACCGCATACGTATTTCGGCCTGTATATGAAAGCGAAAATGCGCGACTTGGTCTTCACGGCGCCATGCGGACAGAAATTCATGCATCGAAGGCATTGCTCGCATCCGCCTCCCCAGGAGGGCAGTGGGGACGATCCATCTTTCGGAATGACGATGTTCGATACGGGGCATAGCCTTGCGCAGAGGCCGCATCGCGTGCAGAGGTATCCGTCGGCATGGAACTTCCTCCCCAGTCCCGACGCGATTTTCGCGAAGAACGCCGTTGAAAGCTTTTGAAGGGCGGGGCTGAACGGAATGCCCCCACGCCATCTGGCGCTCCCGTCGGCGACTTCTCCCGCGAATTTCGCAATCCGCTCCTCCGCCTTCGCGACCACGAATTCGTTTTCCGGGCGGACCCTCTGCGAAATATAGTTCGAGGGCATGCGGATTTCGGCGATGGAATACGGGACGAATCCCTTGGCAAGGAGAATCCTTCTCAGTGGAGCATTGACAAATCCCGAGCAGCCGGCGAGGGTTGTGACCACGGACGCAGGAATTCCGCCTGCTTGCGGGAGGCTCGAAATCCATCTGAGGACGAAAGGCGGCGCCGACTGGGCATATACCGGAAACATGAGCGTGATCGGATTTTCAATTTTGCATGGAACCTCGCATGGCAGCAGGACAAGCTTGGCGGCCACGCCCCTCTTCGCGAGCTCGTCCGAGTAGCGCCTCGCCAGGCGCAGCGTGTTGCCCGTCCCGGAGAAGCAATATATGGCCATGGAGGATATGGCCTTCATCTCCGGACCTGCCGTCCGAAGAATTCCGAGGTCTTCTCATCGAAGAGCCCGAACGCATCCTCGATGAAGCCGGGATCGAGCGGATCCACTCCGGAGTCGCGGAGAATGTCGAGGACATCCCTCGAGGAGCCCGCCGAGATGAAGCGCATGTAGTCGGGCACGGCATCTCCTTTCCCGTCCGATATCCTCCTTGCGAATTTCGCAGCCGCGGCGAATCCGGTGGCGTATTTGTAGACGTAGAACCCGTAGTGGAAGTGCGGGATTCTCGCCCATTCGACCTCTATCAGCCTGTCGCAGACAACGTCCCTGCCGAAGTATTCCGAAACAAGCCTGTAGTATTCCGAGCAGAGAAAGTCGGCCGTAAGCGATTCGTCCTCCTCCCGTCTGCGGTGCGTCAGCAGTTCGAACTCCGCGAACATCGTCTGCCGGACAACGGTGGCCCTGAATTCGTCGAGAATATGGTCCGTGATGATTCTCCGGAACTTCTCATCCTGCGAATTTCGCAGCAGATGCTCGTGGAGCAGGAGCTCCGAGCTGATCGAAGCTATCTCAGCCAGAAATATGCTGTAGTCGGCATAATGGTATTTCTGCGTCCTGTTCGAGAAGAGGCTGTGCATGGAGTGCCCGAGCTCGTGCGCGAGAGTGAACACGTCCTCCAGACGGCCGTTGAAATTGAGCAGGATGTACTGTGGCGAGCCGTATGAGCCGCCGGAGTAGGCGCCCGATCTCTTGCCCTTGTTGGGGAGGACGTCCATCCATCGCTCGGAGAATGCCTTTCGTGCGCAGGCGACGTATTCGCAGCCCATCGGCTCGATCGAGGCCAGGACTGTGTCGCGCGCCTCCTCCCAGCTCCATCTGTGGTCGCTTTCGTCCACAAGGCTGTGGTGCACGTCGTAGAGGTGCATTTCATCGAGTCCGAGCTTCCGCTTGCGGAGGTGGAAGTATTTGTGGATCAGCTGGAACTTGCTCCTGACAGATTTCACGAGCCCGGTGTAGAGGTCCTCCGGTATCCTGTCCTCGAATAGCGCAGCCTCGAGGCAGGACCCGAAATTCCTCGCCCTGGTCTCGAATATGTTCGCCTTGACGGTTCCGTCGAGGATTGCCGCGAAGCTGTTCTTGAACTCGGAGTAGCGCGTGTAGAACTTTTCAAAGGCCTCTTTCCTCACGTTTCTGTCCGTCTTCCTGAGGAATAGCATGAAATTGCTCTGCGCCAGCTCGGTATCGGCGCCATTCTCGTCCTTCACGGATGGAAAACGCAGGTCGGCGTTGCTCAGCAGGTTGAAGGTCTCGTAGGAGCTCGACAGGGCGTCGGACGCCAATCCCAGGAGGCGCTCCTCGTCGGCACCGAGAGTGTGCTCCTTCTCCTGTATCACGTCGAGTATGGTCTTCCTGTAGAACGACAGTTCCGGCTCCTCCGCGAAGGATAGGAGCTTCTTCTCTTCAATCTCCAGCAGTTCCGGGTCTATCCAGGAAGTCCTTGCGTCAATCTCGGTGGACTTCGCCGAGATCCTGCCGCAGAGGGCCAGATTCGCATTGTCCGTGCTGTCCTCGTCGGATTTCTGCCTGGCGTATGAGGAAAGGTTCTCGACAATCAGCTCTATCTGATCTTCAAGATCCAGCGCCTTTGCGATATTCGCCGCCGACTTGCCCAGCTTGCCGCGGAGTTCATCCAGCTCCGCGAGCAGCGGCGCGATTTTCGCGAAATCGGCATCCCATTCGGGGAGGCTCCCGTATGCAAGGGACAAGTCCCACTTGAATTCATCCGGGATTTCGCTTCTCGGAGAAGTGGAGAATTTCTCGTAGTTCAAAACCGACCTCCCAGTCTCAGCCCTTGGTCACGTCAGAAGCGTAACTTGTGAACGCCCTCTGTATATCCTCCGCCAGATTCGCGTAGCGTCTGGCGTGCTTCGGAGTGAAGTCGGGGAGAAGCCCGAGGACGTCGTGGGCCACCTGTATCTGCCCGTCGCAAGCGTCCCCGGAGCCGATCCCGATCGTGGGAATCCCGAGGGACTTTGTGATTTTCGCCGCGACCTTGTCCTCCACACATTCGAGGACAACGCAGAACGCTCCGGCCTTTTCCACGGCCTCCGCGTCGGAGAGAAGTTCCCTTTCCTCTCCTCTGTTTTTTCCGACCTTTCTGTAGCCGCCGTCTGTCAATATCCTCTGGGGAAGAAGGCCGATGTGGGCCATTACGGGGACTCCTGCGGAGACCAGGCGCGAGATGGTTTCAGCCATTTGAACTCCCCCTTCGATCTTGACTCCGTCGCAGTCCGCATCCTGCATGAATCTTGCGGCGTTGCGCATGGCGTCGGCGGGGCAGGTCTGATAGCTCATGAAGGGCATGTCCGCCACCACGAAGGCTTCGGGCGCGCCACGGCGGACGGCGGAGCAGTGCCGCATCACGTCCTCGATTTTTACAGGAATTGTGTTTTTCAATCCGAGCACGGTCATCCCGAGGGAGTCGCCAACCAGCAGCAGGTCTATCCCGCATGAGGCTGCGATTTTCGCGGTCGGAGCGTCGTAGAGGGACAATGACGGTATTTTGACTCCACGCGCCTTTCTCCCGGCGAATTCGCACGCCGACGGTTTTTTCCTCTTGTCATTCATTTTGTGAGCGGATTGAATGGATTGGGGCTTTTAAAATCAGTTTGGACGCATAATATATCCCAACAGCCATGAAAAGAAAGATATTCAAGGATAAAAAGCGGAAAGCTCCGCCAAAGCCGCAGACGGTTTGCGGAGTCGTCTCAACGTCCGCGTAGGGTTTCGGATTCCTCTCCGTGGAGGGAGTTGAGAGGGATTATTTCATCCCCCAGCAGTTCATCGGGGCTGCGATGGACAGGGACACTGTCGAGGCCGAGCTTCTGCCCGACAGGCGTTCGGATGGATTCATCGCCAAGGTCACCAATGTGCTTCGGCGCGGGAGGAAAAGCCTTTGCGGGGTTCTTCTCGCCGGAGGAAGGATAAGGCCATTTTCCAGGAAGATTCCATTCGAGCTGACCCTTTCCGGACCGCATTCTTCCGCCAGGAAGGGGGATTGGATCGAGGTCGAATTCGACGGGGACGAAAGCCGCGACGCGCGCCTCAGGAAGGTCATAGGGAAGGCTGGCAACATACAGGCCGACATCTCGGCGATAGTCTCCGAATACGACCTGCCGCCCCCATATTCCGAGGAGGAGGAGGCGGCGGCGAAAAGATTGCACCCGGTCGGGATACCGAGAGAACGATTCTCCGGCAGATGCATCTTGACGATAGATCCGTCGGATGCGAAGGACCATGACGACGCCGTGTCGGTCGAGATGCTTCCGGGCGGGAACTACGAGCTGGGCGTCCACATCGCCGATGTCGCCTGCTTCGTCCCGAGGGGAAGCCGTTTCGACGCCTGCGCGTACGAGAGGGCCTTCACGTCCTATCTGCCCGGGCGGACGCTGCCCATGCTTCCGAGGGGGCTGACCCGGGCCATAAGCCTCAATCCGGATGTGAAGTCTTTCGCCCACAGCATAGTCATGGAGGTGGACGGACGAAGCGGTGAACTGCTGTCGTCCAGACGCATCCACACGGAGATTCGCGTGTCGGCCCGGCTTAGCTTTGACGATGTCGAATTCTTCATAGAGAACGGCGAGCTTCCGGAGAAATTCGGTGGCGATCCGTCCGCCGGACCGATTTCGGAATCTCTCTCCAGGGCGGTGGATTTGTTCAGGCTGATGAGGACGAGGCGTGCCGAGGAGGAGGAGTTTCTCGAGATAGAAACCGAATTCGTCCGTGCGGTCTGCGACGAAGGAGCCGCGTCGGTGGCTCTGCTCAAGAAAGAGCTCCAGCGGAACGCCGAGAAGCTCGTGGAGGAGTTCATGCTCGCGGCCAATGTCGAAGCGGCGAAGGAGATGTTGGAGAAATCCGTCCCCGGCCTCTTCAGGGTGCATCCGGCGCCTCTGCCCGACAAGAGCGTCGAGTTCTGTGATTTCGTGCGCAATGTATGCGGTTTTTCGCCTGGCGACATTTCGTCGCGGAAGGTATGTTGCAAATTCCTGAGGACGATGCCTTCCGACCACAGGAAGCCGGTGCTGACCGAGGCGTTTCTAAGGGCCATGGCCAGGGCGTTTTATTCCGAGAGCAACGCCCTCCACTTCGGCCTCGGGAAGTCGAGATACTCCCATTTCACCAGCCCGATAAGGAGGTATCCAGACCTTGTCGTGCATCAGCAGCTTCTCTCGCTCGACGGGCATGGGAAGGCCCGGAGCAGGAAGGAGCTTGCCTCGGTCGCCGCGCACTGCTCCGTCAAGGAGTCCCTCAACGACGAGTCGTTCTGGGCAGCAAACGACATATTGAAGCTGCACTACCTGAAGGACATGATCATCAATGGCGGGAATCTCTTCTTCGAAGCTGTGATATCGAAGATCGGGAAGTCCGGGCTGCTTGTCGCCATACCCGAGATGGGAATAAGGGGCGAGATACCGGAGGAGCTCCTCGCAGGCTCCGGACTTGCCAAGAAGAGAGGGAGCGGAAGGATGGAGAAGGGCAGGAAAAGTTACAGATGCGGGGACTACATCGCCGTCAGGCTCGCCAACGTGGACATGCTCAGGGGCAAGGCGGTCTTCCAGCCTGCGTGAACATTCGGAGCGTCTTTTCCCCGAATGCGGAGTTTTGAAATCAGCTCTCCCGTCATGCTCTCCTTGGACTTGCATAACAAGTTTTCCCCCTGTATATTCCGCATTTCGTCCTGCAATGGAACTTTTCAAAATCAGGAGACCCCGATGGCAGAGAAGATTTTTGCCGAGAGCTGCGAATACCATGCAAAGGGAAGAAAGGGGAAGATAGCGCTGAGGACCATCAAACCCTGCGCCACCCAGAGGGATCTGTCGCTGGCATACTCGCCAGGCGTGGCCGGCCCGTGTATGGAGATAGAGAAGAACAAGGACGCCGTGTGGGAATACACCGCCAGAGGCAACATGGTTGCCGTGGTCAGCGACGGGACTGCCGTCCTGGGGCTTGGAAACATCGGCCCTGAGGCGGGGCTTCCGGTGATGGAGGGCAAGGCCGTGCTGTTCAAGTCCTTTGCGGGGATAGATGCCTTCCCGATTTGCCTCAACAACGTCTTTGACGAGAAAGGCAGGACGGACGCGGACAAGCTCATCGAGACTGTGCGCAGGCTCGAGCCCACTTTCGGGGGCATAAATCTGGAGGACATTGGAGCTCCGGCATGCTTCAAGGTCGAGCGCGAGCTGAAAAAGCTCATGGGGATACCTGTGTTCCACGACGACCAGCATGGCACGGCGATAATATCGCTGGCGGCGATAATCAACGCATGCAAGGTCACTGGTAGGAAGATCTCCGAATGCAAATTTGTAGTCAGTGGAGCTGGTGCGGCCGGGATTTCATGTGCCGAATACTACATTCTGGCCGGAGCGAGGAGAGAGAACTTCATCCTATGCGATTCCAAGGGAGTGATATCGAAGAGACGCACCGACATTCCGCCAAGTTCGGAGAAGGCCAGATTCGCGGTTGACGGCGACGCGGCCACGCTCGACGATGCTGTGGAGGGCGCGGACATATTCATCGGGCTCTCGGTCGCCGGTTGCCTCACGAAGGAAATGGTTGGCAGGATGGCGTCCAAGCCGATAATATTCGCGATGGCCAATCCGATACCGGAAATCAACCCCATGCTGGCTCTCGAGGCCGGGGCCGCCGTCGTCGGCACCGGACGTAGCGACTACCCGAACCAGATCAACAACGTCCTCGGCTTCCCCGGAATATTCCGCGGCGCCCTGGACACCCGCTCCACGGACATAAACGAGGAGATGAAGCTCGCCGCATCCAGGGCTCTTGCGGAACTCGCCTCGAAGAAGATACCAGACGCCGTCCTTGCAGTTCTCGCGAAGGCATATCCGGAAGACTTCAAACGTGGGGTCTTTGCCGGAGACAATCCGCTGAAGGCCGAGTTCGTGATACCCAAGCCGTTCGATCCGAGAGTGGTGCCT
>CAZGJP010000096.1:6001-8871 GCA_964526605.1 uncultured Lentisphaera sp. | reverse complement strand
ACAGATACGGCCTCATGATCGCAGACCTCGGCCTCGAAAAAGCCGCCGAAAAATCGGACGCCGTCAGAAAAGGCATAAACTGCTACAAGGGCAGACTCACGAACAGGCCGGTGGCCGATGCACATGGAATCAAACATGAAGAATACTGATTCCAAGACCGACAGCCTCGACCGCAGAATCGCCGCACTCCTCAGAAAGGACGGCAGAATCACGAACAAGGAGATCGCCGCAAAAACTGGCATCTCCGAAGGAACCGTCCGCAACCGCGTGCGCAAGCTCCTCGCAACAAACACCGTCAGGGTGGCAGGACTGGCCAACCCCGACTTCCTCCCGGAGAAGAACCTCGTCCTCGTCGAGGCGAAAGTCGCTGTCACAAAGGACCTCGAGGCCGTCGCCGCGAAAATCGCAAGACTGCCAGCCGTCCTCTCAGTCTACCTCATCACAGGCAGAATGGACATCATGATCGAAGCATTCGTGGAGGCCAAATTCGGACTCGTCGAATTCGTCGGGAAACAAATCGCCTCCGTCAACGGCATCGTCTCCACCGAGACGCATGTCGTGATGAAGCAGTACAAGAAATGGCTCGACGTCGACCTCTAGGGTCGAGCCGGCGAAAATGAAAAAACAACACAATCTTTCAGCGTCGGGAGGAAAAATGCCGGAATCGAATTCCATCGTGAATCCGGAGGACAGCGTCGCCCTGCTCAAGTTCTGGGAAAAACAGCTCTTCGACCAGATCATCCCGTTCTGGGAGAAGTTCGGGCCGGACCCTGATGGCGGCATCAACACGTGCCTCGACGACCGGGGAAAACTGATATCGAGAGACAAGTTCGTATGGGGGCAGTGGCGAGCCGCATGGGTCTTCGCCCGCCTCTACAACACAATGAAGAAGGAAAAGCGCTGGCTCGATCTGGCCACCAATATCGCCGACTTCACGATAAAACACGCATGGGACCCGCTGACCCCGGGCTGGCGCCTGCGAATCTCTCACGACGGCAAGCCCCTCGATGGCTGCCTCAGCATATACGCCGACGGATTCGCGATATACGGCCTATGCGAACTTTACAAGGCCACCGGGAACGAACTCTATTCGGGATGGGCGAGGAAGACGGCCGACGCCGCCATCGAAAAGCTGAAGGCTCCCCACGACAGCATCCCCCACTCCCCATATCCAGTCCCAAAGGGAGCAAGAGTGCACGGAATTCCAATGCTCTTCTCTCTGAAGTTCCAGGAGCTGGGCGACCTGCTCGGAGAGAGGCGATACCTCGAAAAGGCGAAGGAGATGCAGGAGGAGATATTCACAAGATTCTACAGGAAGGAATGGAATCTGCTCGTCGAGAGAATTTCCACCGACGGCACCCGCTTCCCGGGAAGAGAAGGCAGCGCGGTGGTCCCGGGACATGTGCTCGAGGACATGTGGTTCCAGATCCACATAGCGAAGGAATCAGGAAGGACCGAATACATCGGGCCGGCTCTCAGGATGATCAAGCGCCACCTCGAGTTCGGATGGGACGAGGAATATGGCGGCATACTCCTGGCCCGCGATGCCGAGGGGCATCCGGACGTCGCATGGAACATGCACGAGTTCAAGCTCTGGTGGCCGCAGACCGAGGCCCTGTATGCCTGCCTCCTCGCATGGAGTGAATGCGGCGAGACATGGACCCTCGAGTGGTATCGGAGAATCCTCGACTTCTGCATGAAACACCTCTACATGCCGGAAGCCGGAGAGTGGAGACAAAAGCTCGACCGACAGAACAAGCCCTTCTCCGGGACGGTGGTCTACCCGGTCAAAGACCCCTTCCACCTGCCAAGAAGCATAATCCTCCAGATCGAACTGCTGAAAAAAATAACATCCGCCTAAAACATAATGATCAAGATCACAATCTGTTCGCTACTGGTTCTGTCCGCGCCAACCCTCATCGACGCGGCAAATCTCGAGGTCGGCCCGGAAAAGAAGTTCCCCAGGATCGAAGACGCCAACGACGCGGCAAAAGACGGCGACACCATCCTGGTCCATCCCCATGTCAACAACGCTCCATATGAAAAAACTGCCGTGTTTGTCCGCCGGAAAAATCTCACGTTCAAGGCCATGCCCCCAAAAGGCTGCAAGTGGATTCCTGTGTCCGGAAAAGGCTTCGAATACAGCGGAGAAGGAAAAATCCCACGTGCCATATTCCAGTTCAACAAGGGCGCCGACAACTGCCTTCTCGAAGGATTCGACCTCTCCGAAGCCCATAACAAAAGCCACAACGGAGCCGGCGTCAGGATAAGCCAGGCAAACAATGTCACGATCAGAAACTGCAGCATCCACGACAACGACATGGGGGTCATGTCCAATGGAGACGGTACCGCCGGCTCCGCCGCGGATCAGCTCGTCGAACGCTGCGTTGTACACCACAATGGCTCCCAGGAGGACCCAGGCTACAACCACAACTTCTATCTCGGCGGAACAAGCGTCTGCCTGCTGTTCTGCGAAGTTCATTCGAGCCTCACGGGGCACAACATCAAGAGCCGCGCACACCAGACGATCGTGAAATACTGCTTCGTCCATGATGCGGCAAACCGCGAATTCGACCTCGTGGACGCCGTTGACACAGAACGTCCGGAAAGCCACGCTCTCCTGATCGGCAACATCATCGTCAAGGATCCGGAATGCAAAGGCAACCGCGGAGTCATCCATTTCGGCCAGGACGGCAAGAAGGAGCACGACGGAACAATTCATATGATCCACAACACAATCGTGACTCCATTCATCACCCCCGTCCTGCAGCTGTCGGCCGGAAAGGCAAAAGGAATCATGATCGGCAACCTCGTCTCCGATGGCGGAGCCAGGCAGTCCGGACAGAGCGCGGGAGGAGCTGCCGAACATG
>CAZGJP010000096.1:0-5991 GCA_964526605.1 uncultured Lentisphaera sp. | reverse complement strand
GAAATGCCGCCAACATTTCAGGCTCCCACAACTGCTTCGACAAGGGATTCGCGGACCCCGGCAAGACATCCCTGGAGATTTCCAAAAACAGCTTTGGCGTCACACTGCAAAAAACTTTCAAGGACCCGGCAAAACAGGATTACCGCCCAGCCACCAACCTCAAAAAAGGAATGCCCGCCGAAAACATCAAACTGCCAGACTTCCACGGATCGGATGGAAATACAGGAAAACCCTTGGAATGGCAGTATCTTCATCCGGCAGACGGAGAAAAGCGCCCCAAGGAAAAAGAACCCACCCCCGGAGCGTATGGGACACGGGACTAAGTGAGCCGATTCCTTGCAATCGGCTCAAATGAAAAAAACCTGAACCCGCTCGGGGTTCAGGTCTGGGGACGGAAATCCAACTATCACCTCGCGTAGAACTCGACGACTCTCATCACTTCCACATTGGAAGGTATCTCGCCGGGGACCGGTTCACGCGCAATCGTCACCTTGCAGTTGTCCTTGTCGAGCTGGAGATAGGCCGGAACCTCGCAGTTCACGTTCTTCGCCATGCTCGCTATCGCCGGATCCTTCTCGACATTTATCGAGATGACCTGCCCCGGCTTGACTATGTATGAAGGACGGTTCACTATCTTTCCGTCAATCCTGATGTGCCTGTGCGTCACATACTGCTTCGCCGCGAAGATGGTTGGAGCAAGCCCGCCCCTGTAGACTACCGACGAGAGCCGGAATTCGAGATTCCTCAGCAGCTTGAAGTCGGTCTGGACCTTGCTGCGCTTGGCCTCCTGATAGGCCAGCCGCAGCTGCGCCTCGGTCATCGCGTAGAACGCCTTCAGCTTCTGCTTTTCCAGAAGCAGCTCCGCGAAGGTGGAGAGCTTCTTCTGGCCGGACTTGCCATGCGGGCCAGCCTTGTATGGCCTTTTCGCGCTGGGGCATTTCGCAGACCCCCAGATGCAGGTGCCGATCCTCCTGCAAAGTTTGTGTTTCGCTCGAACTTGCATCCCTTGCTCCTTTTTTGGGATTGATCTTCACTCCCGCCGGCGTCAAGCCTGAATCAGGGGACCGACGAGAGAATCGAAAACGCGGAATTTACACGGCCCGGCCGTTTTTTCAAGACCCCTTCTGGAAAAATCGCTTTCCAAATGTAGATTCCATGCTCATTCAAAAAAAACAAATGGGGAGCCCCGAAAAATGAAAAAAGTCCTTATCCCGACAAAACTCGAGAAGTCCGCAGCCGAATTCCTCACACCGAAAGGATACAAGATCGTCCAGGACGCAGACAAGGAGATATCCGCCCTCGCAAAGGAAAATCAAGACGCCGAGGCCATGATAGTCCGAAGCGAAAAAGTCACCCCTGAAATAATGGACCTCCTGCCAAAACTCAAACTCGTGGTCAGAGCCGGCGCTGGTTTCGACAACATCGACTGCAAATACGCCAGAAAGAAGAACATAGACGTCATGAACACCCCCGGCGCCAACGCCAACGCCGTCGCAGAGGAGGTCATCGCAATGATGCTCGCCGCATCCCGGCACCTCGTCCCCGCCGACATCTCCACCAGGGCTGGCGGCTGGGAAAAGAAAAAATTCATGGGCAGGGAGCTGACAGGCAAGACCCTCGGAATAATCGGACTCGGAAACATCGGCAGGCTCGTGGTGAAAAGACTCTCAGGCTTCGACATGAAGTTCCTCGTCTTCGACCCCGTCCTCTCCCAAGACCTCGCCCAGCAGCTCGGAGTCTCCCTCACAACCGTCGAAACCATATTCGAAAAGTCGGACTTCATCTCACTGCACGTCCCACAAACCCCGGAAACCAAGGGCATGGTGGATAAAAAACTCCTCGCCAGAATGAAAAAGGGCGCCGTCCTGGTAAACTGCGCAAGAGCCGGAATAGTGAACGAGGACGACATCCGCGCCGCCAAGAAGGAGAAGGGAATACTCTTCTGCAACGACGTCTATCCGAAAGACGAGGCCGGCCCCAAGACCTGCGCCGACATCGCCGACATCATGCTACCCCACCTCGGCGCAAGCACATACGAGGCGAACGACACCGCCGCAAGACGGGCCGCCGAACAGATCTGCGCATACTTCGAAAAGGGAATAAACACATTCGTAGTCAACAAGGGCCTCCCCGACGGCCTCGACCCCAAATACCAGGAACTCGCATTCGCTCTCGCAAAACTCGCAAGATCCTACCTCGGCGAAATGAACCAGCCGCACCAGATCGAGACCAGCTTCTACGGCAAGCTCAAGAAATTCTCCAAGTGGCTCGTCCCACCAGTGGTCGCCAGCTTCCAGCCCGACTTCGACAGCTACCCGGACGCCTCCGACGCCGAATCCTTCCTCAAGGAGAAAGGCATAGTGTACAGCAACCGCGACGTGGACGACAGCAAGAACTACGGGGAGGCCATGACCATTGACCTCTTCGAGGGATCGAAGACCATAGGCAAGGCCAGCGTCAGAGGCACCATCACGGAGAACAACCTCATGATTTCCAGGATAAACGACTTCGACAAGCTCTACCTCGAACCCAGCGGCAACAATCTCTTCGCCGAATACGCCGACAAACCCGGAGTCCTCGGCAAAATCGCCGGAATCCTCGGGGAGAACAACATAAACATCATAGACATCAGGGCCCCGCAGAACGTCGAGAAAAACAGCGCCCTCTCCGTCGTCAAGACGAACGTCCCGGTCCCACAGGATGTCTGCGCGAAAATCGCAAAGACTACAGGCGCGGCAAAAGTCTTCACATTCAATTACTGAGATACTCTGAAAGACAATTGCAAAGCTCCGCTCCGCTTCGCCGGCATGCCATTGCGAAGGTGGCTGCTCGTCGCCGCCTTGGCCCTTTGCATCTCCGGAAACTACGCGATATTGAGGTTCAGAAAGCATGGATTCACCGAACTGCCGGCTAGCTGCAACAGCCTCTATTTCTGCTCGGAAACTCCGGCAATCTCGAACCTGATCTCCGACGGAAACAAGCTCACCGTCGTGCTCGACAGGGCCATCTCCGAGACCTGGACCGTGAATTCCGGCCCTGACAGCCATGAAAGCCGGGGAGCCAACCCGACGGTCAGGCTCGTCGAGGGACTCCGCAATTATCGCGTGTCGCCGGCGGACGGCAGGCCAGGATTCGAGTTGTCCATACATTTCGTCCCTTCCTCGACCTATCTCGAATCGGGACGCAAGGCGGGAAACACTATAGACATACTGCGTTCGAGCATCCCAATGGGAAGCTTCCCCCGCCATGACATCGAGTCGTTCTGCAACTACAACCTGCTCTGGCGGCCGGAAGACGCCGAGGAGGCCAGGAGAATCCTCGCCGCCGCGAAAGTCCCCGACGGCGGAAGCTCCCTCCAGAAGATGGAGGCTATCTCCGCTTTCGTCTCGCGAAGCCTGCGACCGTTCTCGGGAACCCCGGCAAGAGGATTCGACAAGCTCCCCCCGCTGGAGCAGTTCAAGCGCGCAAAAGACGGCAAGGGGAAAATCTGGTGCAGCAACTTCGCTCAAATCTATGTCTTCTTCGCAAACGCCGCAGGCATCAGAACCAGAATGGTCCTCGCCGGCGGACAGTTCGGACAGGCGGAGGCAAGCCTCAGCGGACACGCCTTCGCCGAAACATATCTGGAGGAAATGGGAATCTGGGCCTTCACCGACCCGGCATCCGGCATCATAAGAGTCGAGGACCCATCGGGAACCCCGCTCAACACAATCCAGCTATTCTTCCTCGCCCTGTCTGGCTCGAAAGGACAGGACCTGCGACAAACGCGCGCATCCGAAAATGCTATCTCAAGCAACCCATTCGACCTCGCGGCTAATTCCATCGGACACTACTTCAGAAGAGACACCATATTCTCATTTCCCAGCTTCAAACACCTCTGGCTGCCGGAGAAATACCGCAAGCTCGCATCACCGGACCTGACATTCTCCCTCCAACCGAAAAAGTCTCTCAAGCACCTGAAGACAATATCCTTCCTCTCGACGGCAGTCCTCTCCGTCCTCCTCTCAGCTGACATCCTCCTGCGCCGACGGAGAAAAACAGCCAAGCCAGATACATCCGATGGAACCGGAGGCATCTGACTTAATCGGCAGGTAATCCGAATTCCAAAGCTGTTTCCCGCCAATCATCCTTCCTGGCGAGACGTCTGGCCTCAAGAATATCCTTGGTCCAACCAATATGGACCAGACCTGCAATCATGCGTCTCATCTCTAGGTCTTTGTGTCGTTTGACACCCCACATCGTTTGATTCTCCGGAAATACTATGTCAAGTGGAGCATATCTATTTTTCAGGCCCGGCAAATCCACCTTGTCAAGCAACTGCCTAATACGACAACATGCGAAATCTTCCCATCTATCCACGTGTTTGAGAAAGTGCATTTTCTCCGGCAAGCTTGCATCCTCGCAAGAGATTGGACCAAGCGTTAACAGGATATCGTTTCCATGTTTGACCACCAACGTTCCCGTTCCTCGGTAACGTGCTATGGTAAAACTCGGCCCAATCCCGCCAATATCATTTTCAAATTGGTAGGTCTTCCTCTCAATTTCCTGACCTTTGCTTAGGGTAAGCGTTATGGTCGCCTCAGGAAGAGGAAGGTTCTTTCTCTGAACTTCCGAACGTGTTACAAGTACACGACCATGGCGATCTGCAAAACTCCGATAGCTGCTAGACCCCGTAGCCGCTGGATCATCGTCTTCACAAAGAATGAATATTTCATCCTTGCAAGAAATAGCCTCCAATGCCCGCCAGTATCGTGTTTTCTCCACATCGCCAGGGAACATTGGTAATCCCTTCCCCGTGTCGCGATCAAATACTGTTGCACGTGTGTCGGTTGCCGGATCCGGCGGAGAGCAACTTAATAGAACCCGAACATCGGATTTCGTCGGCTTCGTCAGAATACGTTCCCAAAACTCGTCTCTATATTGCAACAGTCGCCGCTCATGTCTGCCGCACCACCAAAGCAGGGAGGCAACACCCACTAAGCAAAGCAACAGCATTGCTCCCAATTTGGCCTTGAAGCTGAAAGGGATTTTGATTTTCATTATATGCGAAATATAGGGGCGGAGACGGTGGGAATCAAGCCATGAGCTACAAATAAGTATTTGCAAATCGCAAACGGTATTGTAGATTGGAAAAAACATGACCCATTCGCAATTGGAGAAGACACTGCGATGAAACCCGCATATGCGCTCCCATGCATGGCCATGCTGCTCATCATGGCCTCCTGCTCCTCGCCAAAGACCCGGAACTGCGCCGAGCTCGGAGAAATGCTGGACAGCGTTTCTTCCTCTACGGACTCAGTCCTGCTCGACAGTTCCGAATGGACGCGCGAACTCGAGATGGATGAAATCTCCCTCGCGGACGGCCCCCTGCCTCCGGAAATGCTCCTGTCCACCGGAGAACAATATTCCTGGGCATTTAGAAAAGGCTTCAACCCTCTCTACTTCCAACTCGAACAGAACGCCAAGACCCTCCGAATCCTCAACATGGAGATGTCCCTATACCTCAAAACCCTCTCGGAGATCGAGTCGGGCGCCGAGCTGTCGGAAAAGGAATTCTCGAGGCTAAGCTCAGCGGCGAAGACCGCGGCGGCGGAGTCCGCAAAATCAGCAAAACTCCCGGAAATCAAGGAATACAGCGGCCTCATGTCGCTGGCCACCGCAACCCTTCTCGACCAATACCTGAGACACCGCAACAGCAGCATCTTCGCAGACGTGGTCAGGAGCAACCAGAAATCCGTGGAGAACTGGGCTCAACTCTATGGCGGCATCCTTGGAACCGCCGCGGCAAATATCAAGGGCAACTACAGCAGATCGGCGTTGAAACTCCTCGCCGGAGACAAGATCTCCACAAAAACGGCGAAGAGGAAACAGGCCGAATCCGCGTTCAACCTCAACGACAAGCTTGCGAACAGCCTCGACAGGCTCGCCGAAATCGAAAAGGCCGTCTCAAGAGTCCCGGCCATACATTCAAGACTGCCGGACAAGGACTCA
>CAZGJP010000095.1:0-8903 GCA_964526605.1 uncultured Lentisphaera sp. | reverse complement strand
AGGGTCTCGCAGACACCGCCCTCAAGACAGCCGACTCAGGATACATGACCAGAAAGCTCGTCGACGTCGCACAGGACGTCATTTGCAGGGAGGACGACTGCGGGACCGTCAAGGGAATAAAGGTCAGGAACGTCATCGAGGGCGACGAGGAGATAATCACACTCAGGGACAGGATCGTGGGACGCTTCAGCGCGCAGGACGTGAGAGACCCGCTCGCCGACGACAACTCCCTCATCGTCGCGGCAAACCAGGAGGTGTCCGAGGAGATCGCCGCGAAGCTCGCGGACAGGGGGATAAACGAGCTCACGATAAGATCGGTCCTCACCTGCGAGAGCAAGGTCGGCGTATGCCTGAAGTGCTACGGAAAGAACCTCGCCACGAACAGGCTCGCCGAGATCGGCGACGCCCTCGGCATCATAGCCGCGCAGTCCATCGGCGAACCCGGCACGCAGCTCACCATGAGAACATTCCACATCGGCGGGACGGCCTCGTCCGCCTACAGGCAGCCGGTCATCAACGCGAGAAACCCGGGCAGAGTCAAGCTCGAGAACGCAAGGACGATCAAGACCGAAAAGGGCGAGACCATAGTCGTCAACAAGAACGGAAGCATAATAATCGAGGACGACAAGGGCAAGCTGCTCGACAGGTTCGAGCTGGTCATAGGCGCCATCCTCGACAAGAACGAAGGCGAGAAGGTCAGGAAGAACGAACGCATCGCATCATGGGATCCATACAACGTGCCGATCATCGCCGAGGAGAAGGGCGTGGTCGAGTATAAGGATCTCATCCTCGGAATCACCCTCAACAAGGAGGAGAGAAGCGGAGGACTGCGCGAACTGACCGTCATGGAGCACAGGGAGGATCTGCACCCGCAGATCGCCATCAAGAACGACGTGGGACAGATCGTCGCCCACTACAGCCTCCCTGCAGGCGCATACATCATGATAAACGAGGGAGAGAAGGTCGAGATAGGAGACTCCCTCGCCAGAATCCCGCGCCAGACCGCGAAGAACAAGGACATCACCGGGGGCCTTCCCAGAGTCTCCGAGCTCTTCGAGGCGAGGCACCCCAAGGACATCGCCGAGATAGCCCGAATTGACGGCAGAGTGGAGATCGGAACCGTCTCGAAGGGAAGAAGGCAGCTCATAATAAAGGACGTCGAGAACGACCAGGTGGAGGAGCACCTCATACCGGCCAACAAGCACATCACCGTGGCGAAGGGCGACCTCGTCCACAAGGGACAGAAGCTCACCGAAGGCTCCATAGACCCGAAGGAACTTCTCGAAATCTGCGGCCCGCAGGAGCTCCAGGAGTATCTCGTGAACGAAGTCCAGCTCGTCTACAGGGCCCAGGGCGTAGAGATCAACGACAAGCACATAGAAATAATAGTCCGCCAGATGCTCCAGAAGGTGAGGATAACGGACCCGGGCGACAGCATGTTCCTCCCGGGAGAGCAGATAGACAAGAAAATCTTCGCCGAGGAGAACAGACAGGTCGATACCAAGGGGGGAAAGCCGGCGACGGCCGAACCCGTGCTCCTTGGAATCACCAAGGCATCCATCGAGACAGAAAGCTGGATATCCGCCGCATCGTTCCAGGACACCACAAGGGTGCTCACCGAAGCGGCGACCCTCGGAAAGATAGACCCGCTCAAGGGATTCAAGGAGAACGTCATCACCGGACACCTCATACCGGCGGGAACCGGCGACGAGAACATCCTCGCCATCAAGATGAAGAAGCTCGGCAAGGAGATAAGCATCGAGGACTTCCCTGTCCAGTAGGTGGTGGTGGTAAAGTCCTGCGTACATGTGAAGAGCATAAGAAAAGCAAGGGAATTCCTTTCCATCTGATTTGATAAACACGGAAGACGGCTTAGATTATCGCCCCTTTTCGTGACAACAACAAGGAGACCGGAGAATAATGCCTACGATAAGCCAGTTGATCAAGCGGGGCAGGACGCAAAAGCAGAAGAAGAACAAGGTCAAGGCCCTCCATGGATGCCCCCAGAGAAGAGGCGTCTGCCTGCAGGTGACGACCAGAACGCCGAAGAAACCAAACTCGGCTCTCAGGAAGATCGCCAGAGTCAGGCTCACCAACGGCGAAGAAGTCACCGCATACATCGGCGGAGAAGGGCACAACCTCCAGGAGCACTCCGTCGTCCTTGTCAGGGGCGGAAGGGTCCGCGACCTGCCAGGCGTCAGATACCACATCGTCAGGGGCACTCTGGACAGCCTCGGCGTGGAGAAGAGAAAACAGGGACGATCGAAATACGGCAGAAAGACGGAGAATGCCGCCGCCGCAAAGTAAAAGGCAAGGGCGGAAAACAACATGGGCACCATTCGCTGTCGGCTCCTGAAACGGTCGCCGGCAGCTTTTGTTGAAAGCATAAAAACACGAAGGTAGAAAATGAGAAGACACAGAGCCGAGAAAAGACAGATCGTCCCCGACGTGAAATACAACAGCGAACTGGTCGGTCGCATGATAAACACCGTCATGCAGAGGGGAAAGAAATCCGTCGCCCAGAAAATCGTCTACGGCGCTCTCGAGACCGTCGCGAAAAAGAAGAAAGGAATGGAACCCCTCGAGATATTCATGCAAGCCCTCGAGAACGTCAAGCCAAAGCTCGAGGTCAAGAGCCGGAGAGTCGGCGGCGCCACATACCAGGTCCCCGTCGAAATAGAACCGGAAAGACAGACCGCCATCGCGATGAGATGGATAAGGGACTACTCGAAGTCCAGAAAGGGGCACTCCATGGAGAACGCCCTCGCGTCCGAAATCATGGATGCCTTCGACAACACCGGAGCGGCCGTGAAGAAGAGAGAGGACACATACAAGATGGCGCAGGCGAACAAGGCATTCGCGCATTACAAGTGGTAGAATGGAAACCCGGGAAGAATCCAGGATCATGCGGACAGAAGAAAAAATCTATACCGACGCGAAGGACAGGCCCGTCCCGCTGGCAAAAGTCCGGAATATCGGAATCATGGCGCACATCGACGCCGGCAAGACCACCACCACCGAACGCATACTCTATTACACCGGCGTCAACTACAAGATGGGCGAAGTCCACCATGGCACCGCCACCATGGACTGGATGGTACAGGAACAGGAACGAGGCATCACCATCACGTCCGCCGCAACCACGTGCTTCTGGAAGGACCACAGGATAAACATAATCGACACCCCCGGACACGTGGACTTCACCGCCGAGGTGGAACGCTCGCTCAGAGTCCTCGACGGCGCCATCGCCCTCTTCTGCGCCGTAGGAGGAGTCCAGCCCCAGTCCGAAACCGTCTGGAGGCAGTCAAAGAAATACAAGGTCCCCATAATCGCCTTCGTCAACAAGATGGACAGAGTCGGGGCGGACTTCGACAAGGTCGTCGAGGACATAAGGGCGAAACTCGGAGCCACCGCGGTCCCGCTCCAGATCCCCGTCGGCAAGGAGGCCGAATTCAAGGGAGTGGTGGACATCCTCTCCAACAGGATGTATCTCTTCGACGACAAGGAGCTCGGGATGAACGTCATTGAGCAGGACGTGCCCGACCACATGAAGCCCATGGTGGAAAAGCAGCTCAAAAACATAGTCGAGATTATCGCCGAGGTGGACGAGGAGATCATGATGTTCTTCCTCGAGGACAAGATGCCCCCGCTCGAGGTGATCGAGAAGGCCGTCAGAAGGAAGACCGTCTCCAGCGAAATCGTCCCGGTCCTCTGCGGAACCGCGTTCAAATACAAGGGAGTCCAGCCACTCCTCGACGCCGTGGTCAAATACCTACCCTCCCCGGTGGACATCTGGACGGTTCACGGAATCGACCCCGACACCGAAAAGCCAATATCGAGGACCATGGGCGACGACAAGCCCTTCGCCGCTATCGCATTCAAGATAATGAACGACCCCTACGTCGGAAAACTCACCTTCTTCAGGATCTACTCCGGCTTCGCACAGCGCGGGATGCAGGTCTACAACCCAAGGACGAGAAAAACCGATAGGCTGGGCCGCGTCCTCCAGATGCACGCAAACGAGAGAGAAGAACGGGAATCCATCTACTGCGGCGACATAGCCGCCGCCGTGGGGCTCAAGAACGTAACCACCGGCGACACCATCTGCTCCGAGAAGAACCCGATATTGCTCGAGGCCGTAAGCTTCCCCGAACCAGTCATATCAATGGCCATCGAACCGAAATCATCCGCCGAAAGGGACAAGCTCTACAACGCGCTCAACGCGCTCTCCGAGGAAGACCCCACATTCAGGGTCAAGAGCGACATCGAGACCGGGCAGACCATCATCTCGGGAATGGGCGAACTCCATCTCGACATCATCAAGGACAGGATATTCAGAGAGTTCAAGGTGGACGCCGACACTGGCAAGCCCCAAGTCGCCTACCGCGAGACGGTCAACAGGGCCGCCGAGGCCAACACCAAGTTCGTCAGACAGACCGGAGGCAGAGGACAATACGGCCACGTCATCATAGAAATGCAGCCGAAGCCAAGAGGATACGGCTTCACCATCGAGAACAAGGTCGTGGGCGGAAACATCCCCAAGGAGTACATAAGATCGGTCGAGAACGGGCTCAAGGAGGCCGCCACCACCGGAGTCCTCGCGGGATTCCCCGTCATAGACCTCAACGTGGACATCATAGACGGCTCCCACCATCCGGTGGACTCCTCCGAAATGGCCTTCAAGATCGCTGCATCCATGGCCTTCAAGGAGGCCGCCAGAAAGGCCGGACTCACCCTACTCGAACCCATAATGAAGGTGGAAATCACCTCGCCCAACGAAAACCTCGGCGACATAATAGGCGACGTGACCGGGAGAAGAGGACAGATCGTCGAAGTGGACACCCAGAACACGCTCGCCAGAATCCTCGCCCACATCCCGCTCTCGGAACTCTTCGGATACTCCACATCGCTCCGCTCCATCAGCAAAGGAAGAGCTTCCTATTCAATGGAACCGTCACACTTCGAGGCCGTCCCCTCGGAAATACAGAAAAAACTAACAGAAAAAGCATGAGGTAGATATGAGCTCGTCAAAAACAGCCGGCGCGAAGCAGAAACAGAAAATCAGAATCATCATCCAGTCCTTCGACCACAGGGTCCTCGACCAGTCCGTCGCAAGAATCGTCAAAACGGCGAACTCCACTGGCGCCATGATCGCAGGCCCGATCCCCATGCCCACCAGAATATCCAGGGTCTGCGTCCACCGCTCCCCGCACGTGGACAAGAAATCCATGGACCAGTTCGAGTCCAGAACCCACAAAAGACTCATTGACATCATCAACCCGACGGCAAAGACCGTGGACGAACTCAAGAGAATCAATCTACCAGCAGGCGTGGATATCTCCCTCAAAATAGGAGTTTGACATCATCCTGAATCTTGTATCCTGTATCTTGTATCCTGTATCTTGTATCCTGTATCCTGTGACTTGCAACCTCTAGCATAAAAAACAACGGGCACCTCTGTCAATGAACATGTGCCAGGAGCAAAAATGAAAAAAGGCATAATCGCAAGAAAGATCGGCATGACCCAGATCTACGACGGCAAAGGGGCGCTGAACCCTGTCACCGTCCTGCTAGCGGGCCCATGCACCGTCCTCGAAGTCAAGAATTCGAAGAAACACGGATATTGCTCCGTCCAGCTCGGTTTCGGAAAGGCGAAGGCAAAGAACACTAGCAAGGCCGTCAAGGGACACTGCAAGGCCGCAGGCCTCCAGGACAATCCACCATGCGAAATAATGGAAGTCAGACTCGACGCGGAATCCCAGGTGAAACCCGGCGACACCGTGAAGACCGATATCTTCGCGGCCGATGAATTCGTGGACGTGGTCGGGACCAGCAAGGGTAAAGGATACCAGGGCGTGGTCAGAAGATGGAACTTCGCAGGTGGGCGCGCAAGCCACGGCGGCGCTTGGACCAGAAGGACAGGCTCCATCGGATGCAAGGAAAGACCCGGAAACGTCATAAAAGGCAAGAAGATGCCGGGACAGCTCGGAAACGAAAGAGTCACCGTCCAGAACCTCAAGATCGTCCGCGTGGAACCAGATGAAAATCTACTCTACATCAAGGGCGCAGTCCCGGGACCCAACGGCTCCTTCGTCCTTGTCAAGAACGCCGTCAAAAGAACAAAAGCGGAGGCCGCGAACTAAATGAGCTCTGAAATCACAATCATGGACGCAAACGGTGCAAAGACCGGCTCTATCGCGGTCGAGGAATCGAAGATCGAACTCAAGAAAGGCGAGCAGGCCGTCTTCGACGCTGTCAGGACACATCTGGCTTCCCAGCACAGACCAACGGCCTCCACGAAAACAAGATCCAACATCACAGGCGGAGGATGCAAGCCCTTCAAACAAAAAGGACTCGGAAGAGCAAGGGCAGGCACGATCAGAAGTCCTCTGTGGAGACACGGCGCGATAACCTTCGGCCCGCTACCGGACCGCAACTTCAAGAAATGCATCAACAAGAAGGTCCTCAAGCTCGCGCTCAGGAGAGCCTTCAGCGAGAGACTCCAGGAAAACGCCGTCATCGCATGCGACAAAATCGAAATCCAGAGCGGAAAGACAAAGGACGCCGCCGCTTTCCTCCAGAAGCTGGGAGCAGGACAGAACGTCCTCGTCGTCGCATCCAAAATATCCGACAAGACCGCTCTCGCCCTCAGGAACATCCCAGGCCTCTCCGTCCAGAGCCCGGCCGCTGTCAACACTTACGAAATGCTGCTGCACAAGAAGGTCCTTTTCGAAAAGGACGCCGCACAGAATTTCCTCAACAGAATTTGAACGGGAGAAGAGAATGAAGAATCCATACGATATAATCGAAACCGCGCTGGTGTCCGAAAAAGGCACCGACCTCAAGACCAAGGGCAAATACGTCTTCAAGGTCAGAAGGGACGCAAGCAAGGTCGAAATCAAAAACGCCGTCGAGAAACTCTACGACGTCAAGGTCAAATCCGTCAACACGATCAATGTCGAAGGCAAGAACAAGAGATCCGGAAGAATGATGAAGGCCGGAAAAAGACCCGACTCGAAAAAAGCCATCGTCTCGCTCGTGAAAGGCGAAATCAACTTCTTCTGAATCAACGAGGTGTAAAATGGGACTCAAATCACTTAGACCCCTGACGACGGGGCAGAGAGGCACCATGCTCTCCGACTTCTCCGAACTGACAAAGAAAACCCCGGAGAAATCGCTGACACTCGCGAAAAGATCCTCCGGAGGCAGAAACAACTACGGCAGGATAACATGCAGACATAGAGGCGGCGGCGTCAAGAGAAGGCTCCGCATCATAGACTTCAAAAGGGACAAGCAGGGCGTCCCGGCCGTCGTAAAGGCCATCGAATACGACCCCAACAGAAGCGCAAACATCGCCCTGCTCCACTACGCCGACGGGGAAAAGAGATACATACTCGCCCCCGCAGGAATATCCCTCGGGACAAGGATCATGAGCGGAAAAGGCGCGGAAATCAAGCCCGGAAACGCCCTCAGAATCCAGGACATCCCGCCGGGAATCGACATCCACAACATAGAAGTCAAGCCTGGCAAGGGCGGCAAGCTCGTCCGCGCCGCCGGGCAAGTCGCACAGATCCGGTCAAAAGAAGGCGATTACGCGCAAATCAAAATGCCAAGCGGCGAAATAAGAAAAATCCTCGTCGACTGCATGGCCACCGTCGGACAAGTCGGAAATCTCGACCACATGAACGTCAAGCTCGGAAAGGCCGGAAGAAAAAGATACCTCGGATTCAGACCCACCGTCAGAGGAATGGCGATGAACCCAGTGGACCATCCAAACGGCGGCGGAGAGGGCAGAAGCAAGAGCGGCGGCGGCAGACAGCATCTCCAGAGCCCTTGGGGACATGTCAAGGGACTGAAAACGAGAAAGAGAAAGAACATCACCAACAGATTCATCGTCGAACGGAGGAAAAAATAATGTCTAGATCCGTCAAAAAAGGCCCCTTCGTTGACCAGCACCTCCTCGACAAGGTCGAGAAGATGAACAAAAGCGGCCTCAAGAAGCCAATAAAAACCTGGTCCAGAAGATCAATGATAATCCCCGATTTCGTCGGACACACCTTCAACGTCCACTCCGGCAAGAACTTCGCAAATGTCTACGTGACCGAAAACATGGTCGGACACAAGCTCGGCGAGTTCGCACCGACCAGACAGTTCAAGCAGCACGGCGTCATCAGCGGAAAAACAGTGATCTGATAGGGGGCCATCGTCCCTACCGCGCACAGGACGCCAGGACAGCACCGGCATTGCGGAGCATGACCTGGTTTCCGGAGAGGCGGCAAGCTGCAAGCAGCAGGAAGACCTTATTGGTCTAAACGCTCCTTTTGGTTGCTGCTTGCCGCCTTAGTGGCGGATATTCCTCCCTTAGCTCCGTTATCTCATTGTGAAAAATCCTGGAGAGGTGCTACGGGCGCGAGTTCCTGCCGGGCAAGGATGTCGACCGTCGCCGGCATCTCAACCTCATGTGGGATGCATGGCGCGAATGGAACGTGTCTATGCTTCCCTATACTACCGCAGACAACAAAATAGGAGTCCTGCATCCAATGAAATTCAACGGCATCATGATAGACTGCGCAAGGCTTGTCGAAAGGCATGAATATTATTTCAAGCTGATTGATTTCATGGCCGAATGGGGGATGGACACGCTTCTATTCCATTTCACCGACGACCACGGATGCTCCGTCCGCCTACCAGGCTTCGAGAACATCGCCTCGAAACACGCCCTGAGCGCAGACGAAACAGAACTGCTCGTCAAATATGCAAGGAGGAGAAAGATCGCTGTGATCCCCGAACTCGAGACCTTCGGGCACATACGCTATCTGACAGACAACCCGAGATACGCCCATTTGCATCTTCAGAAAGACACAAACCGGAGTCAACTCTCGTTCAACGCAATAGATCCGCTG
>CAZGJP010000094.1:0-8927 GCA_964526605.1 uncultured Lentisphaera sp. | reverse complement strand
CGCCAGAGCCATGCAGTGGCGTGCGAACTTGGCCTTGCCCTGGCGGCTGAGCTTGAGCCAGTTCTGGGCGGCCTTGTAGTCGAGCTCCTCCGACTCGAATCCGCGGTAGATTATCGAGCGCCAATCTGTTCCAAGCTTGAGAGGCATGTGATGATGGTTCTCTTTATACTGGAGAAGATATACCGGTGGGA
The DNA here is from genome assembly GCA_964526605.1 of uncultured Lentisphaera sp. Classification (GTDB taxonomy): domain Bacteria; phylum Verrucomicrobiota; class Lentisphaeria; order Victivallales; family GWF2-50-93; genus DYMC01. The sequence continues at coordinate 8,736 of CAZGJP010000094.1, read as the reverse complement.
TTGATTTTCAAGCCGGGCGGCGGCCCGCCGCTTCTTGTCCAGAAGGAGCTAAAGAAGGACACCAAGTGCGAGCGCGTAGATCCAAAAAACTTGGTGGCTAAACTTTGTGCTATTGCAAGCAAGTTCATGGCCTTAGATCTGGTCCCCCGTTGAATTCCGTGGCCTTTCGGGGCCTGAAATTTTATTGAACTACGACTTGAATTCCCCCACTCGGCAATTAGTGTAGTTGTCCATAATTTTCTTTTTGCCGGGAACTCCGTGAAAGTCGGAGGCGGTCGCGCCACTGTTAAAGCCAGACCTCGGCAAGGGGAATAATCCGGGCGGTCTCCGCGCAAGGGACTCTTAGGACAGCCTTAAAACTGCCGACAGTCTTCCTGCAAAGGACGACTGCCGGCAGTTTTATTTTTGTGCGCGTCACGCAAAAAAAGGGAGCGAAAATGAGTGGCATGGCAAAAACAGGGGCGTCAAAGCCGGGAAGAGGAGCGGAAAAAATCAAGGACGGTGATGTCGTCAGATGGACTTACACCGAAGATGTCTGCTCGAAAATGGTGGACAAGCGATGAAGACGAAAAATTTCACCTTGATCGAACTGCTGGTGGTGATCGGAATCATCGGGCTTCTCATGACGATGCTGCTGCCGGTCCTCTCGAAGGTGAGGGAGATAGGCAGGAGGACGAGCTGCGCGAACAATCTCAAGGGGCTCGCGCTGGCAAACGCGAACTATTCCGTGGACTACAAGGTATACTGTCCAGCTAGAAGCGACGGGATAATGTCGAGGGGGCATCAGGCGCTGGCCTACCGTGCAACAAGCCATCCAACGCCTTGGGACACGAGCCAGGGGACGTTGTCCTCGCACGCGAAGGATATGGACAAGATAGCTCGTTGCACGACGAACACGAACCTGACCGCCGAGGGCAGGCCATTCATCTACGGATACAACTGGTTCGGCGTGGGAAGCAACCACTACGTCGTTGGCTACAACGGTTCGACTTGGAATCACGGATCATCCTTGAAGCCGGAGGAGCTGCAGAACCCCTCGTTCACGATAATGTTCGGGGACTGCGCTCATCTGACGTCAGGGGAGCTAAGGGAGGATACCCAGCTAAACCTGCCCTACTCCATCGCGAACGCGGCGGCGGACAAGCTCAAGACCAAAAAACCTACAACGACTTTGAACAATTCAAAATTCCACTTCCGGCACGTGGGAACGGCGAACTGCGCGTGGGCCGACGGCCATGTGAGCCAGGAAAGAATGGGCTGGTCCGACACCGAGGACAGGAAAAAGCAGAAGCTCGGATTCTTCGGTCCGCAGGACAATTCGCTCCACGATCCATGGAAGGACGACATAGCGGACGAATGACACCAAAAGACAAATTCGAAACCTGTCCGCCTCCGGCGGGCGCGAACGTTGAAAATCGTAAACGAACGGGAAGTGGCGACAATGATAGATGACATCAGGAACTTGAAGAACAGGATTGGCGAGGCGCAGAAACGTAAGGCCTCGATGGATGCAAGGACGAAAAGCGAGGCGAAAAGCGGGCTCTACGCCGCTGCGGAGCAGAAGATACAGAAAAGGGAGCAGGATAAAATACTCGTCCATGAGAAGAGCGCCGCGGTGGAGAAGGCCGTCCTCTATCTGAAATTCTCCGGCGTGGCCGCGATTTTCGCGGCCTGCATTTTCTTCCTGAACTCTTCATTGAAACCCAAGGATATGCACACGGACGCCATTGTCGTGAACATCGAAGAGGAGGCTGACGAGATCGAGCAGAAGACGGCGGAACGATTTATAAGGATCATTCTATCCGAAATAGAAAGGGGCGGAATATCGTCAATAGAGGAACGTTGGACCCCCCACGCCGACGAAGAGGCCAGAGTCCAGGCGGAGGAGATGCTCTTCGGGACGAACTCCTCGTCGGTTGAGATCGGTGCCGTCAGAAAACTGCATCCCTCCCAGCTCAGGGTGCTCTGCACGCGAAATTCGCACCCGCTTTCATTCCGGCTCTCCAAGACGAACGAAGGGATCAGACTCGTCTCCGTGGAGTGAGGGGGAGATAATAAATTTGAATGCCGGATCTCTATATGCGAAACGGGAAAACGCCGAAGATGATAACTACGGGGGGAAAATCAGGGCGGGTCTTTGGCCCGCCAACAGTAAAAACATGTCGGTTTGAAAACCGGCCTACTGTCATACTGGAATCCAAGAAAATCCCTCCCATGAATTCGATTCTACGTTTTCTTGCCCTCACGATTTTTGCGGCCTGCCTCGTCTTCACGGCGGAGGCGCAGGAACCGTCGGCGGCCCCGAAGCGGATCGTGTCGCTCTCTCCGCCCGCGACGGAGCAGATCTTCATACTCGGGGCGGGCGAGAGGATAGTCGGATGCACGAGCTACTGCACGCGCCCGGCGGAGGCTGAGAAGAAGGAGAAGATCGGGTCTCTTCGAGACATCAACTTGGAGAAGCTCGTTTCGCTGTCTCCCGATCTAGTCCTTGCGTCCTCGATCACGAAGCCTGCGATAGTCGAGAAACTCCGGGGTTTCGGGATCAGGGTGCATGTGCAGAAGTCACCGGAGGACTTCAACGGGCTTCTGGAGCAGTTCGTCGAGCTCGGAACAATCATCGGAGAGAGGGAAAAGGCTGCGAGAACCGCAAAGGCCGCAGAGATGAGGCTCCGTAGGATAAAGGAGACCTGTTCGCTGTTCAGGGAGAGGCCCAAGGTCGTCTTCCAAGTCGGTGCCAAGCCGATGTATCTTTCCGGAAAAGACTCCTTCGTCGGGGACTTCATCTCGCATGCGGGGGCAGTCAACATCCTGGGGGATCTCTCTGGCGGAGTCTATTCAAGGGAGATGATAGTCGCCGAGAATCCCGACGTGATCCTGCTCTCCGCGATGGGATTCGCGACCGAGGAGGAAAAAAGGGAGTGGACAAGATTCGACTCCATCTCGGCTGTGAGGAGTGGGAGGATATTCATGCTGGAATCTTCTGAGGTGTGTAGCCCGAGTCCTCCCGACCTTCCCGCCACCCTAGCGAAAATCGCGAAGATGCTCCACCCGGGACATGCGGAGGAGATTGACAAGGCGCTGGAGGGGCCCTGAATCCGTGATGGATTCGCCATTTTATGAACGACGTTGTCGCAACGCGACTCACGTCGCCGAACGCGCAGAAGGACGGCTTCCCGATGCCTTTCAGGATCGGGATAAACTCGAGCCGTCCCTACCTTTCAACCCCAATTTTAAGCAGTTGGTCGCATTTGCTGTAGATACGAGGCTTGTCCCGTTCTCTTTCTCCTTCGGAGAACTGGCGGGATCGCGCCCTGCCTTGTGCGTCCGAAAGGGAAGTGGTTTGCGCGGTTCCCGCGCAACCATCTTTGCGCCGGGGACGGCGCAAAGTACTTGAAGCCGATTGCCAACCCATTACGCCTTGAGGCGTGCTGCGATTTCCGCGGCGGCGCCATCCGTCTGGATTTCGGCCTGCGAGCCGTCCTGCATGTTCTTGAGGACCACGCATCCGCGCTGTATTTCGTTGTCTCCCCTTATGACCGTGAAGATGGCTCCCGACTTTCCGGCGGCGCGCATGGCTGATTTCATGCTTCTGTCCTCGAAATCCGCGACGGCCGCCACGCCTGCGGCCCTGAGGCTCTGTGCCAGAGAGAAGTTGAGCGTTTTAGCCTGATCTCCGATGGAGACAATGAAGACTGGGGCGCTCCGCGGGGTGGGTATCGCTCCGGCTCCTTCGGATTTTGCGGCCATGATCAGACGTTCGACCCCGCATGCGAAGCCGACGCCGGGGACCGGGTTTTTCGCTCCCGGCGGGACTATTTCGTATCTTCCTCCTCCTGCGATGGCGTTCTGGGCGCCGAGTCCGGAGTGGACCACCTCGAAGACGGTGTGGGCGTAGTAGTCCAGGCCTCTGACGAGCCGCTGATCCTTTTCGAAGGCCACCCCCTGTTTTGAAAGGATGTCGAGGCATCTGGACAGGTATGAGCGGCTTGTCTCGGAGAAGAGGGCGTCTAGGGGCGGGAGACTGGAGACGACCTGGCAGCAGGCTGGATTCTTGCAATCGAGGATGCGCCAGGCATTTCTTTCGTATCTCCTGTGGCATTCCTCGCACAGGGTGTCGAGTTTTCCCAGCAGGATTTCGCGAAGTTTAGCTCCCGCATTGGCCCTGTCGGCCGCGTCGCCCCTGGTGTTGATTTTCAGCGAGGCCTTGGCAATGCCTATGCGTTCGAGGAAATGCATCAGCATGGCGATGCATTCGGCGTCGAGTTCTGGCGAGGGAGCGGATATGTTCTCAACTCCGATCTGGTGGAACTGCCTCTTGCGTCCTGCGGCTGGTCTTTCGCCCCTGAACATGGGACCAAGATAGAAGACCCTCGGACTGCCGCCCTGCTGCGCGGTGTCGGCCAGCGCCCTTATTATCCCTGCGGTCCCCTCAGGCCGGAGGGTGAGGCTCCTGCCCCCTCTGTCCTCGAAGGTGTACATTACCTTCTGGACGACCTCGGTCTGCTCGCCTATTCCCTTGGAGAAGAGTTCGGTGTATTCGAAAACCGGGGTTCTGAGCTCGGCATAGCCATAGAGGGAGAAGACGTCCCCGGCGTTTTTCTCGATGAACTGCCAGGAGGCGACTTCCCCGGGTAGGATGTCCTCCGTTCCGGGAGGAGGATTGAAAATTCCCATCTTGGACTGCGCGGTGGTGAATTGTTCCGGCTTGTTCGGCGGAGACTGCGGCCTACTTCCTGCCTGCCGCCTTCTTGATTTTCGACGGCTTGAGCTGCTCGACTCTGCTCTTGAGCTCCTTGCCGGACCTGAACTTGACCACTACCCTTTCAGGTATCATCACTTCATTGGCCGGCTTGTTCGGATTCCTGCCCTTGCGGGCCTTGCGCACTTTAAGCTCGAACACGCCGAAGTTCCTGAGCTCCACTCCCCTGCCAGCGGCGAGTTCGTCCGACAGATAGTCCAGAGTCTTCTGGACGACATCCGACACCTGCATCTGGGTAAGCCCGGCCTCGGATGCGATCTTCACGACAAAATCCCTCTTCGTCATCTTGCCCGTCTCCATCTGTTTTGATTTGGAAATTCCAGCGTAACTATATTGCGGACATCGCCATATGCAAGGAGAGGAATGAAAAATCTTTTCCTGCCGCGATTCCACTCAAACGGCTTGATAATCAGGCTTTTTCGTGTAATAATATCATTTCACGCACATTGCGCTCAAATGAGGGAGCTCTTCAAGCCATGCCAGAGAACGAAAAGGATAAATTCTCCTTCGAGACAGCTCCGGACAAGATTGGAGGGGCGACGGGAGGAGGCGGCGGGAATTCGGAGTTTTCCTTCGAGGACGTGCCTGTTCTTGGCAAGAAGGAGAAGACCGGAACGATAATGGATTTCCTCGGCGGAGGACAGAATAAGGAGGCGCCCAAGAAGAAGCGTCCGACATCCGCCGACAAGACGGACGAGCCTCCTCTGGACATCAAGGACGACGGTACCGAAGCCGCAGCTGGAAAGTCCGACGACATATTTACCGCCGACACCGACGAATGGCTCGCCGCTGCGCCAAAAAAGAAGAAGAAATTAGACAGGAAGATCGTCATTGCCGTTTCGGCGGCAGGCTTGCTTCTCGTCGTTGCGGCTGCTGTGGTCTTCATCCTGTTTGGGAGGCAGGAGCCGGCTGCCGGTCCGGACGGTGCTGCTCCGCCGCGGAGACAGAGCTAGGAGGACAAGGAGAAGGCAAGGCTGGAGGAGGAGAGAAAGAAGTTCGATGCGGCGGTCGCCGCCGCGGAGAAGCTGATATCCGATGGGGAGATGGAGAGGGCCGAGTTCCAGCTTGCGGAACTGCAGGCAAAAAATCCTGAGAAGTCTCCCGTCTACACCATGCTCGCCAGGTCGCAGTTCAAGAGGGGAGACAAGGATGCGGCCATCCAAAGCTACATAAAGGCGGTGTCGGCCGGAAGCGACTCGGCGGAGCCCTTCGCGCAGCTCTGCTCGATCTACATGGAGCAGAAGAAATTCCCCGAGGCTTCGGACTTTTCCGAAAAAGGGCTCAAGAAGTTTCCAGAAGACCAGTCGCTCCTGAGGGCGTCCGCCAGGCTCGCCATGGCTCTCGACGACAGGAAGAAGGCGGCCGAGCTATACGGCAAGACAAACAAGACCGAACTAACGCAGAGGGAGTTGAACGACTACGCCTCCGTATTGAGGGCGGGGGGAGAAAACCGAAAGGCCCGGGAGATATACATCTACTCCGGGAAGAAGTTCGTGGATTCCAGCTCATTCGAAAAGGCGATGGAGGTCGAGCCGGACCCCATAGAGAAGAACAGCATAATCAACACGGCGCTGGGTGTCTTCGAGAAGGACGAGAAGAAGATCAGCAGCATGATGATGATTCTCGTGAAGGATCTGGTCAAGTCAGGCAGGAAGGACATGGCTTCGGAGAAGCTGAAGATGATATCGCCCGAGCTTCTCGACCAGAACGACAGCCTCCTCTTCCTTCGCCTCACGCTCGAGTCATCGAGCGACATAATAATCAAGGACAGGGTCGAGACAGTGATAGCCGCGAGAAAGGACAACTACCATCTGCTCAGGAGCATCCAGGATCTGCTGGTGAACGGCGGGAAGAGCACCCTTTCCGCGGAGATATTCTCCGGGATATGGGCAAAGGACCATGAAAACCCCACGTTTGAATATCTCTATGCCCGCAGCCTGGATCCGATGGAGTCGGCCATAGAATATTACAATTCGGCGATAAGCCGGAATCCCTCCTTTGGCGACGCCCTTCTCGATCTTGGCAAGTGCCTGATCGCCCACCGCAGATACCGGGATGCCGAGGCCGCGCTCGAGCGCGCAGTCAAGCTCAACCCCAGTAGCCACGAGGCGAACATGAATCTCTTCCTTAGCCGCTTCTACGAGTCCCGCAGCCTTGACGCGATAAAAACCTACCACCGCTTCCTCGAATCGGCGAAAGCCTCCAACATCGCACAGACCCTGCTCAAATACGCCCAGCAGATTGCCGATCCGTCCTATTCCGACTCTCTGGTGTCGGAGCTCGAGGCGGCTGGTGACAAGCAGGCGAGATACTGGAGGATCAGGCATGATCTGGTCTACTCGAAGGACCCCGCCAGGCATTTCTCCGAATACTATCCTCCTGAGGCGAGGGAGCTTTACATCGCCTTCCTAATGGGGAGGGGGAAGCTCAAGGACGTCCTCCTCCTTCCGACACCTCCGGACAAGTTCCCCGAATTCTGGAAGGTCTTCATAATGTGGCGGGGCGAATCGGATGGCTGGGAGGGTCTTGTGGCGACATTGCAGGAGAAGAACAAATCCAACGGCTCACTGGACGTCCTCTCCCAGTTGATGCTGGGAAAGCTGGATCCGGAGGAGGCCAGGAAGCAGATATACAGGGTGTCGCAGGATTGGGAACCGCTGTTCTATCTTGTCCTGGCGGAGAGATACAGGAAGATGGGGCAGAAGATCAGGTCGAAGGTATGCTATGCGAAGGCGCTGGGAGACTCCCCCGGAGTCTACAGCAAAGCGATCCAAATCTTCGAGAACAACTAGAACGAGCCGCCTGCACGCCTCCACGCGAATTGCGGGAAGCGTTGCAGTCGCATCGGAACAAGAGGAGACAACATGGCTGTATTGTCGGAAAAGATGGAGAAGACCTTGCGCAGGCACGGACAGGAGCATCTTCTCCCGTTCGCGGAGGCTCTTTCCGGTGCCGAGCTCGCAGGATTCGAGAGGCAGCTCTCCGAGATCGAATGGGAGGAGATATCCTCGTTGGTTGATTCGCATGTGAAGTCCAAGCCGGATCACTCGATTCCTGCTGGCATCAGCCCGGCTCCATACTACCCACTGCCGACCAACGACCCAGCCTTGAAGGGGAAATACTCCTCCGCAATGGACAAGGGGGCAAAGCTGATCCGGGATGGCAAGGTGGCTCTTCTCACCGTCGCCGGCTGGCAAGGCACTAGGCTTGGTTTCGACGGGCCAAAGGGCACCTATCCGATCAGCCCGGTCGGAGGGAAGAGCTTTTTCCAGTATTTCTCCGAGAAGATACGTGGCGCCAACCGCAAGTATGGAGTCGCGCTGGACTGGCTCATAATGACAAGCCCCGTGAACAGGCAGGCCACTCTCGACTTCTTCGAGGCGAACGACTATTTCGGCCTCGACCGCGGCAACGTCCATTTCTTCGTGCAGGGGACCATGCCAGCAATTTCCTACGATGGAAGGGTGCTGATGGAATCAAAATCCTCCCTCGCCCTCTCACCGAACGGCCATGGCGGGACCATAAGGGCACTGCACGATTCAGGGCTTTTGAAGATGCTCCAGGGCAAGGGCGTGGAAATCATATCCTACTTCCAGATAGACAACCTTATAGTCCCAATACTCGACACGCTCTTCATCGGACTCCACCGCTTGGATGGATCGCAGGTCAGCTCGAGGATGCTCGCAAAGACCGGGCCCTTCGAGAAACTCGGCAACTTCTGCATGTCGGAGGGGCGGCTCCATATCGTGGAATACAGCGACATGCCAGAGGATCTCGCGCTGCAACGCGATCGCGATGGCAGGCTCCTCTTCATATCCGGAAGCCCGGCCATACACGTCTTCAGCGTGGACTTCCTCGGCAGGCTCGGCAATCCGGCATCGCCCATCAGGCTGCCTTGGCACAGGGCCGACAAGAAAGTCGCGTTCGTTGACGGAAGCGGACGGCTTGTCAAACCCGAAAAGCCCAACGCTGTCAAG
>CAZGJP010000093.1:0-9064 GCA_964526605.1 uncultured Lentisphaera sp. | reverse complement strand
GTCTGCGAAGGAGGGAACCATGGTATGACCAGAGCCGAACATCCTTCCGCCATCAAGTCCCCGACTATCTTTTTCGAAGCGTCGCCGAAAGACGGAACATAACGCAGGTGCAGGGTGATAGAATTCTCTGCGGCGGCCTCGTGGACGCTGTGGATGACCATTAGAGCATATTCATCGGCTGCAGCATGCATCAGCACCCCAAAATGGTCGAGCTTCCTACTGGCAAGGTATCCCCGCGCAGCGATGCGCCCCTGCTCCACCCCGTTCACAAACGTACCACTGCCAACCCGACGAACAATCCTGCCCCGTTTCGCGAATGAATCAAGCGCCTTGCGCACGGTCAAGGCGCTGCAGGCAAACCTGCGCGCCAGATTCCTGTCCGAAGGAAGTCTGTCTCCTGCAGCCGCAGTCTCGATGAACTTCTCGACTTCCCTCGCAATGGAAATGTACTTGAGCTGCTTCGCCCTTGAAACCATATCCAACCCTTGGTTTTGATTCATTATAAAATCAATTATATATCACTTATACATCATTTGCAAGCTTGGAATCGAAAAAAAATGCAAAAATCTTTCATATGGGCCGATTTCAGGCTTTCCGTCAAGGAATGTCGCGAGATACGGTGGTGGCCTTATCGTAGGAGGGTGCCCTTCCCCTTGAGTTTGGCACGCAATTCAAATGCCACTGCGCCTTCCGGCGAGGGACATCCCCGTTCACCTGAAATCCGGGTTTGCCACGTGCATTTTCGCGAATCGGCGCTATATTTCCGCTTTCGATTGACAACAACAACAAAGCACCGGGAAGAATTATGAAAAAGCGATCCGTCGTATCCATGATCAGAGTGTTTCTACTTCTCGCCGTCCTGCTTGTCTCTGGAAATTCCACCACGCTTCTGGGACAGTCGCAAGACAAGACTTCCGAGGCGAGGAGGATCTGGCTGAAGGGGTTCGAGATATACGAGAAGGCCGAGATAGACGAGAAGCTTGGGAAGTTCGAGGCCGCGCTGAAGGGCTACGAGGAGGCGATGGGACACTTCAGGAAGGTGCAGTCCGCGCACCCGGATTGGAATGCGTTCCTGATAGACTACAGGATAAAGAAATGCTCCCAGCAGATAGAAGCGATCAAGACGCTTGTCAGAAAACCCGAGGAGAAGAAGACGGTCCAGACGGAGCCGTCGAAGGCCGGCCCGCCTGCGGACACTAGAAAGTTCGAGGCCGAGATAACGGCTCTCAGGGCGGATCTGCTCGAGGCGAACAAGAAGCTCGAAGCCGCGCAGGCCAGCCTGGCCGACAGCAGGAAGGAGGCCGCCAGAGGGGTCGCCGCCACGGAGCAGCTCAGGAGGATCAACGAGGAGAAGATCGAGATAGAGAAACGCTACCAGATCGTATCGGCCGAGCTCAGGAAGGCGCTCGAGAACAGTTCGCGGCCCGACAGCGGCACGGCCGACGAGAAGCTCAAGAAACAGATGGCCGAGCTGACGGAGAAGGCCGCGGCGGCCGAGGAGAAGGCGAAGAAGCTGGAGGAGGCCAACGAGGCCGCGAAGAGGGAGAACCAGTCGCTCAAGATGGCGAAGACCGAATCCGACTTCAAGGCGAAGGAGCAGGACATCTCTCTTGGAAACGCTACGAAGAGGCTGGCCGACATGGAGAAGGCCGCCGAGGCAGTGAGGGCGAAGCTGGAGGAGGAGAAGGCGAAGTCGGCCGAGATGAAAGGCGATCTCGAGAAGCTGACGAAGTCGCTGGCTGAGGCCAAGGCGAGGAACGAGAATCTCGATGGCAAGCTGGCCGAGCTTCTGGAGAAGAACGAGAGCGGCTCGATGGCACAGCAGCTACAGACGGAGAACAAGCAGCTGACCGACAGGCTTCGGAAACAGACCGAGACGCTCGACGAGATGGCGAAGAGCGCCGAGAAGCTGAACAAGACGAACGCCGAAATCTCCCTGAAGAACGAGAGGCTCGAGAAGATGCTCGCAGACTACTCCAGGAAGTCGGAGACGTCCACGTCGGATCTGGTTTCGCTCAAGGCGAAGCTGGACGAGAGCGTCGAGTTGGTCGACGTGCAGAAGAAGGACATCGCGAGGCTGTCCACGGAGAAGATGGAAATGAAGAAGACTCTGGATGATCTTTCGGCCAAGCTCAACGGTCTGAGCAAGAAGGACGCGGACTACACGGAACTCACCAGATATGCGGCGGACATGGACGCAAAGAACCGGGAACTGCTTGAAAAATTGAAGACGGCCCAGGATTCGGCGTCGGCCTCCGCGAAGAAACTGGAGGAGATGTCCATCGAGATGAAGCGGAGCAATGAGGCGCTCGAGACCGCCCGAAAGGCATCCGCCGCGGAAAAGGAGAACTCCGCGGTGCTGCTGACGGAGCGCGACGAATCGAAGAAGAGGCTTGAGGAGATCCGTGGCGCTCTCGAACTGGCAAAGGCCGAATCGAAGAAGCTCCAGGATCAGAACGCCATCTACAGGAAGAACGAGGAGGACAGGAAGGCGTCGGAGGAATCCATGGCCGGAATCGAGAAGTCCGCCAAGGAGACCGCGTCGGAGCTCGAAAGGATGAGGAAGGAGTTTCTGAAGGCGCAGAAGGACCGGAACGAGGAGTTGGCGAAACTGGAGAAGGCCTCGGAAGAGAACAGGAAGCTCAAGTCCGACGCGGAAACCCTCCAGAAGAACTACAAGGAGGCGAAGGGGCAGATATCGGATATCAGCGAAGAGAACCTCAAGCTGAACAAGACGGTCGAGAAGCTGAAGACCGACAACGAGAAGATAAGGAGATCAATGCCGGACGCCGCCAAACTCAGCAGCCTCGAGAGCCAGAACGAGGAAAAGGCGAAACACATCGCCGCCCTCCAGGAGGAGCTCGCGAAGATCAAGGAGCACAACGACAATCTCCGGTCGAGATTGGAGGAGAAGGTGGCCGACTCGATAGTCCCCAGGGACTTCCGCGAGGAGAAGCGGAAGCTCCTCTCCGAAATAGAGGAGAGGGACAAGATCATCGAGGAACTTAAGAGCGAGAGGAAGACGGCTTCGAAGAAGTCCTCCGGGAAGAGCGGCGCCAAGCAGGTCGAACAGCCTGCAAAGGCCAGCCCCCCGAACGAGAAGGCGGCTCTCCTGCTCGACGCCGCCAGGGAGGCCGAGAAGGACAAGGACGTCGAAAGCGCGGTATGGCACTACCAGAAGGTCTTCGAGTTCGACAAGGACAACCAGCCGGCCATAGTGGCCTTGGCGAGGATATCGTTTGAGAAGGGCGAAAACGAAAAGGCGATCGCCTATCTTGGGAACCTTCCTGCCGCGAAGATCGAGTCCGGCGACATGGCCCTTTCGGCGGCGAAGACGGCGCTGAAGGTCTTTCCCGGTGATTCCGCCAAGGCCAAGGCATACTACGCCAGAGCGCTCGAACTGGGGGCCGAGAAGGATCCCGACCTGGACAGGGAGCTGAAATAGATTCCTAATCGTGCCGCAATGATATCCGCATCAATGGGAAGGATATTCAGATCGTCCATGTCGAAGCGATTGCGGAATCGGTTTTTCAGCGGTTAGAAAATCAAGGCTGGGGGTGGCAAATGGCTGCGGACAGGAACTGCTCGAATCATCCGGACAAGCCGGCTATAGGCAAATGCGTGCTATGCGGCAAGGACATATGCGCCGACTGCCGCCAATTGCTGGGCTACTTCTGCTCCAGGGAATGCAAGGAGAGGAGCCTGGCCACCATTGACCGCCAGGAGATCCACGAGCGCGAGCGCCAGCACGAGGCGATGACCTCGATGATGAAGGCCGCGAAAATAATCGTCGGGCTTGTCTTCGTCGCGGCTCTCGCCTTTGGCGCCTTCATCGTCTGGAAGACATTCTTCAATCCCGCTGGCAAGCTCGCCTGGCGGGTCGAATTCGAAAATCCGTGCGGAGACGTGAAGGTGCTCGGGAGCGACGCGTCGAAGATAGTGGTGAAGGCATGGAACAAGATCCTATCTATATCGCCCGATTCCGGTTCGACCATCTCCTCCTGCGAGATTCCGGGATACGGGATATCCTCGGAGAACGATGAAATCATCCTCCCAGACAAAATCATCATCTCGGCCAATGACAGGATATCGGCCTACGACTTCTCTGGATCGCAGCTTTGGGAGAGGAAATTCCCAGGGAAAAGACCTGGAATGCACAAGGCCGGCGACGGGATCGTCGTCGCCGTCCTCAGTCCAGTCCTCGACTACGAGGATGCCGAGGCCGTCAAGAACGCGGCGCCAGCCGAGACGAAGGCGTTGTCCGCGGACAACGGAAACGAGATCTGGTCGTCGGCCTCCGACAGGAAGGCCGCCCCGGCCAGTGTGATCGCCTCCGGCGAGGGATTTTTCGCCACCCAGTCCTACGTTCCGGAAGAATCGCCAGATGCCATGCGCATGTCCATCACGCTGCACAATGCCAGGACCGGAGAGGAGAAGTTCAGGATCAAGACCGGATACGTCGCCTCCTCCAAGATACTGGATGGGAAGTTCATATTCGAGACCGACAACTCCCTCAACGCCGTCTCGCTCTCCGACGGAAGCAGGCTCTGGAGCGTGAAGGGGGCCAGCGCATTTGGAAACGAACTGACCCTTGTCGCCCCGGGAAGGACCCTGGTCCAGTCCGACGACAGGCTTCTCTGCATGGACGATGTGGCCAAGGCATCCATCTGGGAGCTGGCGACCAGCTATATCGAGGGCGACGTGCTGGCCGACGCTGGCCGGATATTCCTGACCTACCACGAGGTGGCCCAGGGCGAGCCGGAGAAGTCCGAGCCCGCAGGGGAGGATCTTCCGGCCACCACGGAGGATATGAAGGGCAGGAACATACTTCAGGAGACCATGGCCGGATCGAAGAAGCTCCCGAAGAGCAACGCCATCTTCGCGTGCCTAAATGCGGATGACGGCAAGGAGATATGGAGGGTTTCGAAGGCGCCCGGCGACAGCGTCCTCTGCGATGGAAGGATACTGAAGATACACGACACCGCCATGAGTTCGATAATGGCGCTTTCGCCCGAGATGGGCGAGACCATCATATCCGCATACGACATCAGGAGCGGGAAGCATATCTTCAGCGCCAGACACAAGCTCGGGATATCCGGCCCATATGTCTCGAACGGCGGCTTCCTGGCCGGGGTCGTCTTCTCCAGGGAGCAGACCTCGATGAAACTATCCTTCGACGAGGGACAATACGGCAAGGATGGAAATATCGTCGGCCTGGCCGCGTTCAGGCTTCGCTAGCGCACTCCGGAGAGAACGAGAACGGCGACGAGAAGGGATTACGAGCTGGCAAAATCCAGATTTCACCCTGTGGGAAAAAAGCGCCCTGCAGCGCATCGCCAGGGACGGAAAGGTAGGGACGGCATTCTCCGAAGGAGAACGGGCAGGCGCCGCTGCCGTCCGGGATCGGCGCGATGCGGCGATATCATTAGAATTTGTTGTAAATTTTGGCAGGGGGCTGCTCGTCAACCATTATCGTCGCCGTCATCGTGGACCGAAATTGCAGGAAAAGAGCAGTGGAGAAGTCCGACAGGGAAAACATCGAGAGGATGGCATCGCTCGCCCCCCCGGATGGGCGCATGGAGATTCGTTGCGGGGCCCATCCGGACAGCGTTGCGGATTTCATCTGCGCGGAATGCGGAACTGGAATCTGCCTCCGTTGCGTGGCGGATTCGGGATTCGGCAATCCCCTGCTCTGCCGCGCCTGTGCATCAAGACGGAAGTGGAGCGACGGAGAGATCAAAAGGCATGTCCTCGACTTCACCAACATCCCGCTACTATGGGTTATCTTCTGCATGCTCTCCGCCTCGATAGCCTTCGCCGCCGGATTCGGGCGGACAGACCTCTCCAGATACTCGAAGGAGCACGCGGTTCTTCCCTGGTTCGCTTGGAGGGACGCGAATCTCCTGCTCGGAAAGGCGTCGAGACAGAGGCGAAGGGCTTCGTATCTGCATGCCGAAGGAAAGACGGAGGAGGCGCGGAGGTGGTCGAAAAGCTCCTCCGAATACTTCGCCGCAGCGGCGGAAGCGTGGAAGGAGCAGGATGTCCACCCCGATCTTCTCTTCGCGTCCGCCACAGCCCTCTCGGAATCATCTGGCGATCCGGAGCCATTGCTCGCGCTTTCCAAAACTCTGGACGTGAAATCGGAATCCAGACTCTCCCCCTTCATACGCTTCCAGACATGCAGGATAACCGGCGACGAAGCGGGAATGCGGAGCGCAGGAGCCTCGATTTATTCCTCCAGGACATCCTCGGTCGACATGATAATCGAGATGGCGGAGAATCTCCGGGAGAAGACCGCGGCGGAGAAGATACGCATCGTATGCGGAAGCTCGCAGATGGCTCCTGAATATGCGAAATTCGCAGACATGTCGTCCGCACGGACGGAAACGAAATGCGCGGAAAGCGCGGAGGACACGGACAAGAAGGGAACGGAGCCGCCATCCGGGGATTTCGAGGTTGAAATAGTGGACTGAGGTAAGCCGCAAGGCCTGAAGTGGAGGAAACATGCTGCTGCCATATTCGATAGAGACCGAACACGACAACGATAGCTTTCCATCTCTCACCTTCGCCATATGCATTCTGGTTGCAGGCGCTCATTTCTGGGTCCATGGTCTTCTTGGGCCGGTCCAGCGCGAGAACATCTTCTACAGGTTCGGAGCCGTCCCCTTCGACTTCAAGGCGTGGGCTCCGATCACGTGCACGTTCCTGCACGGGGATTTTCTGCATCTGGCCGGCAACCTCTTCTTCTTCTGGATATACGGAAGCGTCCTGGAGAGGCGCATAGGGCTCCTCAGATTCTCGGTCCTCTATATCCTCGGCGCCTACGCCAGCGTCGCAGCGCATCTGCTCACTGTCGCGCATTTCGCCAACGACGAACCCGCGATCGGCGCCTCCGGAGCGATATCCGCCGTCCTCGGGGCCTTCTTCGTGATGTTCCCGTGCTCCAACATGAAGGTGCTGGTATTCTCTCCCATATCGTTGCGCCCGCTGCCAGCCCAGGCCCCGGCCTTCATCGTCCTGGGAATATGGTTCCTGGCCCAGCTCGGATACGGGCTCCAGATAACGGCAGACTTCGCGAACGTCGCATTCTGGGCGCACATAGCGGGCTTCGTCTTCGGCGCCGTGGCCGGATCATATTTCCTCAAGGAGGAGAAGGCCATCGAGAGGAATCTGATCGAAAAGGCCTCGACATCGAAGCTGCTGGAGGCGATTCCGCTTCTGGCCGACGGAAGAATCAAGGAGGCGAGAGGATGCCTCGCCGAATTCAATCCGTCGGACAGGAAGCAGCCCCCGCCGGGGAACTGGCGAATAGCGGAGGCGTTCCTGGCCTCGCGTCTGGATGCCGACGAGAAGCTGGCCATGGAAAGGCTCTCCGCCGAAAGGGACAGGATAGACCCGTCGGCCCCCTGCGCATTCCTGCAAATACATCATCTCGCATGCTCAATCGCTCCGGTGAAAATAGACGCATCCGCCCATCTGAAGGCGGCGATAGCCGCGTCAAGACAGGGCATGGGCGGCTACGCCGATTCCGCTTTCGCTCTCTGCGCACGGAGAATGCTCTCGAATCCGCTGGAATTCGAGAGGCAGTCAGCCAATCTCGCCGCGGCCTTCGCGCGGCACAAAGAATCCAGGCGGGACAACGGCAAGCCCGCCGGCCGAAGCTCTTGAAACGTGGAAAATCCAGTGATGCCTTTTTTTTACAAGGAGAAAACAAAGGAAAGAAAGGTTTGGCGATTTTCGTGTCTTTCGTAGTTCTTTAGTGTTCCATCAGTGTGGATTAGTGGTAAAAAAAAATCCCCTCCACCGCACGGGTGGAAGGGATTGTCGCTCGTGGATCTGCCACTACTGCTGCTTCTGCTCCTCGCCCCGTCTCTCCTTCCCGAGCTGGTCGAGAGCGGCGAGAGAGTCCTCGTCGAGCATCTCGCCAACTCCTGCCATGGCGCTTCCCAGAGCCTGCGAGACCTCCTCGCCGACCGCCCTGAGATCCTCCTCGGAAATGTCCATGTTCACGGCCTTGATGCTGAGCCCTATCCTGCGGTTGTCCTTGTCTATCTTTATGACCTTCGCCTCGACTTCCTGTCCGAGGTTCAGGACATCCTTCACCCTTTTGACATGCTCGTTGCTTATCTGCGAAATGTGGATGAGGCCGTCTATCTTCCGGGCCATCTCGACGAACGCCCCGAAGGCGGTGACCTTCGTGACGGCGCCCTTCACCACGTCGCCTATCTTGTAGAGCTTCTCGATTTCTCCCCATGGATCCGATTCGACCTGCTTCATTCCGAGGGATATCCTCTGCTGGGCCGGGTCTATCTCGAGTATCACCGCGTCGACCTCCTGCCCGACGGAAAGCACTTCCGCCGGATTGTTGATCTTGCGCGTCCATGACATGTCGGAGACGTGTATCATGCCGTCGATGCCGGATTCTATCTCGACAAACGCCCCGTAGCTGGTCATGTTCCTGACCTTGCCCTTTATCCTGCTTCCGGCAGGATACTTCTCGGCCAGGACTTCCCAGGGATTGCGAGTCGTCTGCCTGAGACCGAGCGAGAGCTTCTTCTGCTCCCTCTGGATGTCGAGGACGACCGCCTCGGCCTCCTCGCCTATCGAGAGCACGTCGCTGGCGCGGGTGACCCTCTTGGTCCATGACATCTCCGAGACGTGGATGAGTCCCTCGACCCCCTCCTCGAGTTCGAGGAAGGCCCCATATGGCATCAGGTTTACGACCTTGCCCTTGACCTTCGAGCCGACCGGATACTTGTCGAGTATCTTCTCCCAGGGGTCCTGGGTCTTCTGCTTAAGCCCGAGGGACACCCTGCCCTTCTCCTCGTCTATGTCAATGATCTTAACCTCCACTGTCTGCCCTATGGCCAGCATGTCGGAAGGATGGGATATGCGCTTCCACGACATGTCCGTGATGTGGAGCAGGCCGTCGAGGCCGCCAAGGTCTATGAACGCGCCGAAATCGGTGATGTTCTTGACGAGGCCCTCGCGGACGTCGCCCTTGTGTATCTCCTTCAGGATGGCGGCTCTCTTCCCGGCCCTGTCCTCTTCGAGAAGCTCCCTG
>CAZGJP010000092.1:5465-9109 GCA_964526605.1 uncultured Lentisphaera sp. | reverse complement strand
CGGCGAAAATCGCGGCGGGCCTCATGAACTCGATGTTCCTCCGCGACTCCCCCCTACCCATAAGCCTGAGGAGAAACCAGACGAACAAGACCCCGCTGAGGAAAATCCCGGAAAATCGCACCGTCGCAGGCAGAAGCACAAGGGCCCCGCAGATCATCAGCGAAAATGGCCGCCTCCGGTCTGCCGAGAGAACCGCGTGCAACGCCGCAAGGGACGACACGAGAAATAGCGACTCCACCAGCGCGAAGGATTCATACATCAGAAGCGGAGCGTAGAGCGCCGCGAAGAGCCCGGCGAAAACCGCAAGCGACCTCTTCCCGCTCAGACGCAGCGATATGAACGCGACGAGAACGGGGACAAGCACGGCGATGCAGTGCTGGGACAAGACCAGCGCCTTGACAGGATATTCCTGTCCGGTAAGCCTGATCATCGCCCAGCAGAGCAGCTTGTGAAGCGAAAAGTTCGTCGAGCCGTTCGCGAAATCCAACCCGAACTGCATGTGCGTCATCATGTCCAGCCCGGATATCCGGTGATACTCCGTGAACGGAGAACCCAGCCAGAACGAATACGATGCGATGCGCACAAGGACAGCCACCACAGCGACAACCGCGCAGGGAAGGAGTTTTGTCTTGTAGAGCTTCATTCTTTTAATATAGCACTGATAGAAGACTTGCGCTAGAGCACTGTTGCCGTTTCCACGTTCCACGTTCAGCGTTCCCGCTGGCTCACATTCAAGTACTTTGCGCCGCCTGCCTCGGCGTAGTCCAGAGACGAGACGCACTCTGGACGAAGACGGGTCCCGGCGCAAAGATGTTTGCGCTGGGACCCGTCTCCGCCTTCTCGGCTACGCCGTGGCATGCAGCGCAAACTACCTCCATTGCTGTCCTCTGTCCTCCGCCCTCTGCCCTCCGCCCTCTGCCCTCCGCCCTCTGTCCTCTGTCCTCCGCCCTCTCTCATTTCAGCGCGCGAATTTCGCGGACAGTCTGGACGATCAGCGCGGCTGTTCTTTCAACATCGTCAGCGGTGTTGGAGAGCCCGAGGGAAATTCTTATCGATGAATACAGGAAATTGTCAGGCACTCCCATCGCCTTGAGGACATGGGATGTCTTTGTGAGGCCTGCGCATGCGGAGCCGCTTGAAACGCAAATTCCCCTCATGTCGAGCCTGGTCACCAGAGCTTCCGACGCCACTCCTTCGAAGCCGATGTTCAAGGTGTTCGGGACGCTGGCGTCCATGGGCGTGTTGATCCTGATGCGCTCCAAAGTGGAGAGATGATCCAGCAGCCTTCTCCTCAGATCCGCGCAGTGCGAGCGGTATTCATCGAGATTCTTCTCCGCAAGATCG
This sequence comes from uncultured Lentisphaera sp., assembly GCA_964526605.1. Taxonomy (GTDB): domain Bacteria; phylum Verrucomicrobiota; class Lentisphaeria; order Victivallales; family GWF2-50-93; genus DYMC01. The sequence goes on along the minus strand of CAZGJP010000092.1, from coordinate 7,765 downwards.
CATGCCGCGCCCATCCCGACTATCCCCGGGACGTTCTCAGTTCCAGCACGCAACCTTCGCTCCTGGGAGCCGCCGAAAAGAAGGGCCGGGATTTTCACCCCTCTGCGGATGAAGAGGGCGCCGACCCCTTTCGGCCCGTTGAATTTGTGGGCGGAGAGCGACATCATGTCGATGCCAAGCTCCCTCACATCGATTCTCATCTTGCCGGCGGCCTGAACGGCGTCGCAGTGGGTCGGTATGTTCCTGGCTCTCGCGAAATCCGCAATCTCCTTCACCGGCTGGATCGCGCCGGTCTCGTTGTTCGCGAGCATGACGCTGATTAGCCCCGTGTTCTCGCCTGCGAGATCCGCAAGATTGTCGGCCCGCACGATCCCGTCCCCTCCGCAAGGCAGATAGAGGGTTCTTATTCCGCGCGGGTGAAGATTCTTGCAGGTTGACAGGACCGCGCTGTGCTCTATTTCGCTTGTGACGATCTGGTTCCCGCGGCCGGACTCGATTCCCCGGACTATGGCATGGTTGTTCGATTCTGTTCCGCCTCCGGTGAATATTATCTCCTCCGGCGTCCCGCCAATCAGCCGGGCCACCGACTCCCTCGCCTTTTCAAGAGCCTTCGCCGCCTCCCTTCCCGCACGATGAGGACTTGATGGATTCCCGAATCCGCCGGAGAAGAACGGCATCATCGCATCGACAAGCTCCGGCGCGCAGGGCGTAGTCGCGTTGTGGTCGAGATAAATCAAACTTTCTCCGGATACATGTTTCATAGTCGGAAAAGCGGGATGGCCGGTTGACTTTGCCGTCCCAAGGCAATAACTTACCCTCCTTCAACGCGAAAACAAAACTCCAAGGTGAAATATGGGCGGAACGACAGTCTTCGGCAGGGCGCAACTGGCTTCGGACTACAGAAGGGCGAAGGAAATCTACTCCTCGACGGGCGTGGACAGCGACACCGCCCTCGCGAGGCTATCCAAGATCAAAATCTCCATGCACTGCTGGCAGGGCGACGACGTCGGCGGGTTCGAGGTGAAGAAGGGCGCTCTCGACGGAGGCCTCGTCGCGACCGGGAATCATCCGGGAAAGGCCCGCAACGCGGACGAGCTGCGCATGGACGCCGAGAAGGCTTTCAGCCTTATCCCGGGAAGGCAGAAATTCAATCTCCATGCCATATACCTCGAATCGAACGGCAGATTCGTCGAACGCGACCAGATCGGGCCGGAGCATTTCAAAAATTGGATCGCCTGGGCGAAGGAGAACAAGATCGGCCTCGACTTCAACGGAACTTTCTTCTCGCATCCAAAGGCATCGTCCGGATTCACCCTCTCCAACGCGGACAAGTCGGTCAGAAAATTCTGGATAGAGCACGGAAAAAGAGCCAGACAGGTCGCCGCGAAATTCGCAAAGGATCTCGGACAGACCTCCGTGTGCAACCTCTGGATCCCGGACGGCGCGAAGGATTTCCCCGCGGACAGGCTCTCCCCGAGGAAACGCCTCATCGAGTCTCTCGACGAGATCTTCAGGACCCCCGCCCCGAAAAACGCGAAGGACGCCGTCGAAGGCAAGCTCTTCGGAATCGGCAGCGAGGAGTATGTCGTCGGCAGCAACGAATTCTATCTCGGATACGCGATATCCAGAAAGATCATGCCCTGCATGGACATGGGACACTACCATCCCACCGAGGGGATATACGACAAGGTGTCGGCGGTGGCGGGTTTCCTCCCTGAAATCCTCGTCCACGTCAGCAGGCCCATAAGATGGGATTCCGACCACGTGGTGATACTGAACGACGACCTTGCGAATCTCGCAAGGGAGATCGTGAGGGCGAAGCTGCTGGACAGAGTCCATTTCGCGACCGACTTCTTCGACGCGAGCATAAACCGCATCGGCGCCTGGGTGGTAGGAGTCCGCAGCCTGCAGAAAGCCCTGCTGGCGGCCCTTCTCGAACCTTCCGCAAAACTGAGGGAATTCGAAGACTCCGGCATGAACGCGGAAAAGCTCGCCCTCGCCGAAGAGATGAAGACGATGCCACTGGGCGCCGTCTGGAACCAGTTCTGCGACATGAACTCAGTCCCGGCCGGCCACGACTGGCTCGAAGAACTGAATAAATACGAGAAGAACGTCCTGTCAAAGAGAGCTTGAGAGGAAGGCTTTGAAGAGATGAATGTCCAATATGCTCAACACTGAACATCCAATGATCAAGGAGCGATGCCTGCGTCCCAGCTCGTAAATGGTATTTACGTTATTGAAAATTGTTGTTTTAAGGAACCCCAAAAAAATTATAAAAAACAATTTATTATTAATAGTTA
>CAZGJP010000092.1:0-5455 GCA_964526605.1 uncultured Lentisphaera sp. | reverse complement strand
CATATGAGAACAATCAATTTATTCTGCATCGTGACGGCCTGCGCCATCCTGTCCGGATGCGCATCCCAGGACGCGGCGCCCAAACCTGAAATCCAGGTCGAGACGCTCGCCGCATCTTCGTCCAGCTGGGATGCCGGCGAACTGCCCCCGTATCCGACGGGCAAGCCTTTCGTGTCGGTGCTAAGGATAAAGATCGCCCCGGGAGCCGTCCTGCCCGTCCACAAGCATCCGATGATAAACGCAGGCTACATGCTCCACGGCGAACTCACCGTCACCACCGAGGACGGAAAGATTCTCCACCTCAAGGCTGGCGAACCCATCATCGAGGTCGTGGAAAAATGGCACTCGGGCAAAAACACAGGGGATGATGTCGCTGAAATCATCGTCTTCTATGCCGGCACAAAGGAAATGCCTCTCAGCATAAAAAAATGAAAATTAATCGCCCAGGAGAAAAATGCGCCCGAGCCTAGAATGCCTGCCTTGCTTCCTGAACCATGCCATCGTAATAGCGGACATGAGCGGATGCGGCAGGGAGCAGAAGGAGATAATCGTCAGAAAGACCCTTGCGAAACTCGCATCGCTGGACTTCTCCCTCCCTCCCCCGGCGATGGCCAAGGCCATACACTCCTTCGTCGCTGAGATCACCGGCAACAGCGACCCCTACAGGCATCTCAAGGAGGAGTCAACCGCATTCGCCCTCAAACTCCTGCCATTCCTCCAGGAGGAAGTCGCAAAGGCGGAGAACCCCTTCGAATGCGCCATGCGCCTCGCCATCGCCGGAAACATCATAGACTTCGGGGCCAACCACAAGTTCAAGCTCGACGACGTCCACAAGGTGATAGCCGACTCCCTCTCCGCTCCGATGGACATGGCGGCGATGGATATCCTGGAGAAACGCATAGGAGCCGCCAAGGACATCCTCTACATCTCGGACAACGCGGGAGAACTGGTCTTCGACAGGCTGCTCATCGAGAGATTCCAGGAGAAGATCACGCTCGCCGTCAGAGGCGCACCGATACTCAACGACGCAACAAGACATGAAGTGGGCATCTCCGGAATCCCTCCATCCGTCAGGGTGATTGACACCGGAGACAACGTCCCGGGAGTGATGCTCGACGACTGCTCCCCCCAATTCAAGGATGCTTTCCGGAAGGCCGACCTCATCATCGCGAAGGGACAGGGCAATTTCGAATCGCTGGACGACACGGACAGGCCCATATTCTTCCTCTTCAAGGCCAAATGCGATGTCGTCGCCAGAAATCTAGGCGTCGAACTCGGCTCCTTGCAAATTCGCGGGAAAAATATATGATACCGATTTTGATATTTTTGTAACAAATGGGGCTCCTCATGGATATCTCTCTGGATTTGAAATGCAGGCCCGATCTCGACCCGGGCTTCGCTCCCGCAGTCCTCTGGAACAGGGATTTCAATAGAAAGGTCGAGGGGTCGAAGAGCGGAAGGGACATTGCCGTCGCGCTGACCCGGGCCAATGGTTCGGTGTCGGTCCACAGGACAAAAGTCTTCAAGCCAAGTTCCGGGACGGACGGATTGAATCTGAGCTACGTCGAGCGTCTCGTCAAATTCCTGCTCTGGATGAAGGGCGGATACAGGATCACTATCGCCGGCGCGCCCGATCTAGCCGCGAAAATCGCTGGAATCTATTCGCCATCGGGGGCCAGGGCATTCGACTGCGACATCATGGGCGACAGGATATACGGCGGAAAAATGGAAATCCTGTCATGTCCGCTCGACGAGGCTCCCGAGCCGAAGGAATACGATGTGGCTCTCGGGGGCAATCTGAAGGGATGCAGGATAGGATTCGATCTTGGTGGATCCGACCGCAAGTGCGCGGCAGTGGTGGACGGCGAGGTCGTATTCACCGAGGAGATCAAATGGGATCCATACTTCCAGAAAGATCCTTCCTGGCACAAGGCGGGGATAAACGATTCCCTCAAAAAAGCCGCCGCGCACATGCCACGGGTTGACGCGATAGGCGGAAGCGCCGCAGGCGTATACGTCGACAACCAGGTCCGCGTCGCCTCCCTCTTCCGCGGCGTCTCCAAGGAGGATTTCAAGAAGCATGTCGTGAACATGTTCAACGAGCTCAAGGCCGAATGGAAAGTTCCATTCGTGGTCGTGAACGACGGAGAGGTGACCGCCCTCGCCGGGGCGATGTCGCTGAACGACCATTCCGTGCTCGGGATCTCGATGGGCACCAGCCTCGCCGCAGGATATGTCAACAATGGAGGACGCATCACGGACTGGCTCAACGAGCTGGCCTTCGCGCCGATCGACTACAGGGACGATGCGCCCGTGGACGAATGGTCGGGCGACAGAGGTTGCGGTGTGCAGTTCTTCTCCCAGCAGGCGGTGGCTAGGCTGATCCCGTCCGCCGGAATAAGCCTGCCAAAAGAAATGCCTTTTGCGGAGAAACTCGTCGAGGTTCAAAACCTCATGGGCAAGAACGATCCCCGCGCCGGGAAAATCTACCGCACAATAGGCGTCTGCTTCGGATATGCCATCGCCACCTACGCCCAGTTCTACGAGATAAAAAATCTGCTCTTCCTCGGAAGAGTCAGCTCGGGCCCAGGCGGCGAAATAATCATGGCCGAAGCCGAAAAAGTCCTGAAAACCGAATTCCCCGGCCTGGCCGGAAAAATCCGCATAAGAACCCCGGACGAAAAAATGAAACGGCACGGCCAGGCCGTAGCGGCCGCAAGCCTGCCAGATGCATAGAGCCAATTGCAAAACTCCCCGTGAGCCACGCGGAGTTTTGCAATTGGCTCGCATAAATAAAAACATACGGAGATCGAAAAATGGATGACCTCAGATTCGGAGTCATAGGAGTGGGAGGCAGAGGCGCCCTCGCACTGCACGCCCACAAGCCGGAGAAAAAGACAAGGATAGTCGCCGGAGCCGACATCTCCGACTCCGCCATCGCCAAATTCAAGGAACGCGTCGGAGATGCCGTCGCCACATACAAGGACTACAGGAAGATGCTGGAGAAGGAGGACCTCGACGCCGTCTTCGTCATGTCACCGGACTTCCTCCACGAGGAGCAGGCCGTGGCCGCCCTGAAACGCGGGACTGCAGTCTATCTCGAGAAACCCATGGCCATCACCATAAAGGGCTGCGACAGGATACTGGCGACCGCAAGAGAAAGCGGGGCGAAGCTCTTCCTCGGCCACAACATGCGATACATGCGTTTCGTCCACAAGATGAAGGACATCATTGATTCGGGGGCCATCGGCGAGGTGAAGACGGTCTGGTGCCGGCATTTCATCTCATACGGCGGGGACGCCTACTTCCGCGACTGGCACTCGGAGCGCAAAAACACGACAAGCCTTCTCCTGCAGAAAGGCGCCCACGACATAGACGTGATACATTGGCTTGCCGGGGCATACTCGAGACGGGTGGCCGGATTCGGCTCCCTCGGCGTCTACAACCGATGCAAGAGGAGAAAAGCAAGCGACCCCTACAGCGTCCAGTTCGACGCCTCGCACTGGCCGCCGCTCAAGCAAAGCGGATTCAGCCCCAGGATCGATGTCGAGGACATGAACATGATACTCATGGATCTCGACAATGGCGTGCAGGCGTCATACCTCCAGTGCCACTACAGCCCGGACTCCTGCAGGAACTACACCGTCATCGGGACCGAAGGCAGGATCGAGAACTACGGCGACTACGGCGGCGAAAGCACGATAGAGCTGTGGAACAGGAGACACGACAGGTTCAGGCTCAAGGGCGACAAGACATACGAATTCGGGCATGATTTCGGGGGCCATGGCGGCGCCGACGAGAAAATCGTCCAAGGCTTCATCGACTATTTGCGAAAAGACAAGCGCCCGTTCACTTCCCCGATAGCTTCAAGATACAGCGTCGCGACCGGCTTCCTCGGCGCGAAGTCCATAAGATCGGGGGGAAAGCCTTTCGGCATTCCAAGACTGGACAGGAAACTCGAAGGAGCCTTCGCATGAAATTGAAAAACGCAAATGCCGACATCTTCGTGCCAGACGCGACCCCCCTGCCCGAGGCCCTGCGGAGAACCACCGACCTCTGCATCGCGGCGCACCAGGACGACACCGAAATCCTCGCATACAGCGGAATCGCCGACTGCTACGGGAGAAAGGACAGATGGTTCTCCAACGTGATCGTCACAAACGGAGCCGGAAGTCCGAGAGCCGGAATATACAAGGACTTCACCGACGAACAGATGCAGGAGATACGCAAGATCGAGCAGCGAAAGGCCGCATCCCTCGGAGACTACTCCGTCCAGATACAGCTCGCATATGGAAGCTCCGAGGTGAAGAATCCTTCCTTCGCCGGACTTGCCGACGATCTTCTCGAGATACTCCGCGAAACGAAACCGCAGACAGTCTATCTCCACAATCCGGCCGACAAGCACGATACGCATGTGGCTACTTTCCTCCGCGCGCTCAAGGCCCTCCGCTCCATGCCGGAAAGCGAAAGACCCGGTCGGGTCCTCGGATGCGAGGTCTGGCGATCCCTCGACTGGCTGGGCGACGACGAGAAAGTCGCACTCGACGCATCCGGGCGGAAAAACCTCGCCGCAGCCCTGCTCGGCGTCTTCGATTCGCAGATAAGCGGCGGAAAACGATACGACCTCGCCGCCATGGGCCGCCGCCTCGCAAACGCCACATTCTTCGCGTCCCACGGAGTTGACGAGTGCGACTCCCTGATCTATGCCCTCGACCTGACCCCCCTCGTGAAGGACAGCAAGCTGTCCGTAGCCGAATTCACCGCCGCGGCAATCGACAGATTCAGAAAGGATGTCGTCGAAAGAATAGGGAGCTTCTCATGAAGCCAACACTTCTCGTCCTCGCCGCAGGGATAGGCAGCCGCTACGGCGGACTCAAGCAGATAGACCCCGTCGGACCTTCCGGAGAAATCATAATAGACTATTCCATCTACGACGCCATGAAGGCGGGATTCGGCAAGGTCGTCTTCGTCATCCGCAAGGACATCGAAAAGGATTTCAGGGACTGCATCGGATCGAGATTCGAATCGAAGATCAGGACCGAATACGTGTTCCAGGAGCTCGCCAAGCTGCCGCAGGGATTCACGCTTCCCGAGGGCAGACAGAAACCATGGGGCACGGGACACGCGATACTCATGGCGAAAAACGCGATACACGAGCCATTCGCGGTGATCAACGCCGACGACTTCTACGGCAGAAGCGGATATGGACTGCTCGCGGAGGCGTTCTCGGCAAATGCGAATTCCGCAGTCCCGGAATACTACATGGTCGGATTCAGCCTTGGAAACACCCTCTCCGAATTCGGCCACGTCGCAAGAGGAGTTTGCAAGAGCACCCCGGACGGCACCCTGATGGAGGTCGTCGAACGCACAAAAATTGAAAAAACCGGCCCCGGCGCGAAATTCACCGACGAGAACGGGAAGACGGTGGCCCTCTCCGGACAGGAGATCGTCTCCA
>CAZGJP010000091.1:0-9151 GCA_964526605.1 uncultured Lentisphaera sp. | reverse complement strand
CCCGCTTCTCTTCAAGTCCTTCGTGGCGGAAATCGCGAAGGACAACGGCAAGACGGTAGCCGGAGTGGGCGACTCGGCAATGAACGCCCTCTGCGCATACGACTGGCCGGGGAACATCCGCGAACTCCGCAACTGCGCGGAAAGAATGGTGGTGCTGTCGAAAAAGGACGTCCTCGACATCGACAGCGTCCCTCTTCACATAAAGGAGGGCCTCAGTCCGTCGACGAGGAAAAAAATACTTGCCCCATCCACCTTGGATCTGAACAGGAACGAGGAGAGCCTGATCCGGAAAGCACTCGACGACACGGGTTGGAATGTCTCGAAGGCCGCCAAGATGCTCGGCATCAGCCGCCGCACCCTGCACAGGAAGATAAATTCGCTGGGATTGAAAAAGTCCGGCTAGTGTTCTCCGACCATTAAATTTTCGGACAAGACAGCGAAAATGCTGTTTATGAAATAATGAACTTGGACTTGAATATTGCATAGCAGGGTTATCTTCTTGATATGATAAAGAGAGAGATAACTGAAGAGTTGAAAAGCGCGGCATCCGAATATCCGGATGTAGCCGTGTGTTGATTCCGAACGCAAGCCTGGAGTTTTCATCCTTACTGGCAGTCATCTCTATAACGGAGACATAAGTTTTTCATTCCACGATACTATCGTACTCAACCCCCTTTTACATGCCGACAAGATTCCGTTTACCTTATAACCGCGCAACTTGGGTTAGATGTTCATCCTATAGCCGGTGCCATATACGCTTTCGATGATTCTGGGGTTGGCCGGATCGGCCTCGATCTTCTTGCGGAGCTGCGAGATGTGCTGGTCGAGCTTGCGGCTGCATCCATGCGAGCCCGGGCCCCAGACCCTCGCCATCAGCGCGTTGCGCTCGACCACAGCGCCGCCAGCCCCGGCGAGTGCGCGGATTATATCCAGTTCGATCTTCGACATTCTCTGCGTGCCGCCTCCGCGCGAGCATTCCATCCTCTTGAAGTCAACGACGGTCCCTCCGATCACCAGCAGGTCCGGGACTGGGGTTTCCTGCTTCTCCGAGGGATCGGGCTCGGTCCTCCGCAGGACGGCCCGGATCCGAGCGAGGAGCTCCTTGAGCCCGAAAGGCTTGGCCATGTAGTCGTCCGCGCCAAGTTCGAGTCCGAGGACCTTGTCGAGCTCCTCGCCTTTCGCGGTGAGCATTATGATTGGGATTTTCCGGTCTCCCCTGCGGATTTCGCGGCAGACGTCGTAGCCGCTTTTCCTCGGCATCATCACGTCGAGGACGATGAGGTCCGGCTTCCACTGGCAGAACGCCTTGAGCGCCTCGGAGCCATCTGGCGCGCCCATCGCGTCGTAGCCCTCGTATGCGAGCGCGTCAATCAGTCCTTCGCGGATGTTGTCGTCATCCTCGGCTATCAGTATCTTGGTCTTCGCGGCCATTTTGATCCCTCCTGGATGGAATGATTATGGTGAACACCGATCCGGCGTCCGGAGCGGGCTCGTATATGACATCTCCGCCCTGGTCCCTCATCAGCCTTCGCGCTATCGAGAGTCCGAGCCCGGTCCCGCGCGTCTCCGCGGTGAGCCTGTCGTCGCATCGGTAGAACTTCCTGAATATCTTGCCCCTCGAGGACTTCGGTATTCCGGGTCCCCTGTCCGCTACCGCGACCATGACGCGGCCCTGCTCCCTGCGGACGGAGATTCCGAGGAATGCGCCCGAGGACGCGTATTTGACGGCGTTGGACACGAGGTTCTGCAAGGCCTGCGCGAACGCGTCCCTGTCGCATGAGACTGTGAATCCCTCGCCGAGATTGCATTCGAGGCGCATGCCTTTTTCCTCCAGCGCCGCCTTGTTCGCCTCGAGGGTCTCCGCGATGGTCTCTGCGAGGAGGAAGCTGTCCTCGCGGTATTTCCTCTCTCCCGCCTCTATTCTGCTGAAGTCGAGGACGTTGGCTATCAGCCTCGACAGCCTCTCGCTTTCGGAGAGGATGACGGAGAGATATCTTTCCTTCTTCTCCGCCGGCAGGTCCTTCATGTTCCTGAGCATTTCCGCGAAGAGCCTGATGTTCGTGAGAGGGGTCTTCAGCTCGTGTGAGACATTCGCGACGAAGGAAGTCTTCTGGCCGGCGAGCAGCATATCCCTTCGCGAGACGACAAAGACCCATGCGACCCCGAGCATGATCACGGCTCCGAGGGCGAGTGCGGAGAGGACTCCGTGGAAGGCCCGGCCGGACTCCATGGCAAGAGGATCCAGGCGCCCCTTGATTTTCCAGTTTGGAAGCGAGGGAGAGATTTCATAGGAGAGTCCTGCATCCTCGCCGGAGGCGGCGGCAGGCGATCCCGCCGAGCATACGAGGCTTCCGTGCTCGTCCAGAAGGGATATTCCGACGTGCGGGGGAATTCTCTGCGGGATTCTCGCCGCCATGCGGGAGAGAAGGGCGGCGGTCTCGATCTCGGCGCCCACCACCATGTTTGGGTTCTTCGCGCTTCTCGCCCAGGCTATTGGCGTGAGGCGGTTCTCCGAGAACCACGGCAGCCATCCCTCGGTCTTGCCCTCGATCTCGCTTGCGAAGGGAGCTCTTGCGGGTCTTCCAGACTTCCGCTCGCCGTCGCCCTCGACGCCGGAGCCTGGATCCCGCACGGGAGCGTAGAACAGGTTGAAGAAGTGCTTGTTGAAATGGCCGTCGTCCGCCGGATGGATTATCCTGCCATCGGAGCCGGCCACGAAGACGCGCCTGATCATCGGTGAGGAGAAAGCCAGATGCTCGAAGTCCTGCGGTGATCCGCCACTGGAATTCCGCAAAATGACGAGGACATCGTTGCGGCAGACCGTGGCGATGGAGCGGCAATCCGAGGAGATGTCCTGGAGAAGCAGGGCCAAGTCCTCCTCCGCGGACTTCGCCCTGAACTCCTCGTCCCGCAGCGCCGCCTTGAAGGTGGCGTAGCTGAGCGCGGCCGTCCCGGCGAGGACGGCCGCCATCACTATCAGCACAAGATTCTGGGAGAGGAATCTGCTCATTGCTTGTATGTCTGGTCGTTCAGTTCCTGGAAGTTTTCGGTCTTGAGTTTCTTGCGCAAGTTCGAATCGAGGGAGGCCTTCCCCTCCTCGGCCTGGACGTCCATGGCTGCGGCATCCTTCTCGACTTTCTTCGCCTCCTCCTCGAGTTCTCTGTTGCCGCTGATCATGGATGCCTTCCTTAGATTGTCCGCCGACTGGCGCATTGTCGCCGCGGCGGCGGGCATGTCGCCCTTGTCGGCCTGGCTTATGGCCTTCGCCTTGAGGGCCGCGTTCTGCTTGACCGCGACATCCTCGAGGACTCCCACGTTGAGACTTTTCTCGACTATCTTCTTCTCGGCGCTGAATGCTATCTTTGCCTCGCCCGATACGGAGAGGTCGGCATCGCTGCGCGGGTCCTTGTATTGGAGCGAGACTGCCGCCACGCGCATGGCCTGCTCGGAAGCTCCCGGCGGGATCTCGACCTGCAGGAGGAGCGTCTTGCTGTTGCCGCCGTAGAGCTGGTTGAAGAACATGTCTATCGAGTTCGAGTTCACCCTGCAGTCGTGGCCGATTATCCCGAACGGGCGCACCGTCTCAGGGCACTCTATGCGCAGCTTCACCGACTTCGCGGCCACGACCAGCGCCGAATCGAGCTCCCTGGCGAATATCATCGGCAGGTCGTTGCTGTACTCGACGAAGTAGAAGTTGCCGTCGCTGTTCTGCGAAAGATCCTTCATCAGGTACTAGTTTTATCCGTTGCCTATTCCGACGGTGCTGACCGATATGCCCTCCTTGACGAGGGAGGCGCCAAGCCTGCCAAGTTCTTCGGGGCTGCCAGGCCCCACATTGGCGAGGCCGTCCGAAAGGAGGATTATCCTGTTGACATACCTGCCGCCGAGATTCTTCCGCACCTCCGCAGCCCCGCTCGATACACCCGCGAAAAGGGCGGTGCTGCCTCCAGGCTCTATCCCTCTTATCTTCTCGGCTATGCCCTCCTTGTCGTCCACGAACACCGCGGGGACAAGCGTGCTGACCTTGTCGTCATACACGACCAGGGAGAAGATGTCGCCCTCGGAGAGCATGTTCAACGCGGTTGTCGCCGCGTCGCGGGCCTTTTCGATCTTGTCCCCTGACATCGAGCCGGAGCGGTCGAGGACTACGGCCAGGTTCACTGGCGTCCTCTTGTTTTTCGCCTGCTCGCCAGGCTCCGGTGCGGTGATGGTTATTCTGACGACTCCGTTCTGGCGTTCTCCCGCCTGGTATACGCTCCTGTCGGGCTCCACGCTGAGGCGGACCGCCCCCGCTGGGAAGCTCTTCGCGGAGAGCGATGCGGCCGAGATTGAAGCTGCGGCCGCCATCGCCGCCAGTATCATCCTGTTTTTCATGATAGCACCTTTGAGTTTGTTAATATAGCTCTTCTTTTCGTTTTCACTCGCCTTTGCTCCGGCATCCGAAGATTCCTTTGCGGACGGATCGGCGATCCGTCCCTACATTAGGAATCGCGGATGCGTTATTTTTTCATCAGGCTGTTCCTCACGTTCCTGCTCTCCGCGTCGAGGCATTGCGTCTGTGAGGCGTCGTTGTTCTCGCGCTTGATGTTTCTGTTCTTGTCGTAGGCCTTCATCTCCTCTTCGCGCTCCTTCATTATAGAGCTGCGGAAAGAGGCTATCGCGTCCCTGCCCGGAGCCGGGGCGCGTCTGTCCTCCACGCCTATGGTGTCATATACGTAGGACTTGAGAAGCTTGGCCTTCAGCTTGGAGAATATTCCCGGCGAGCCGAATATCTCGACCGCCATCACCTCTCCGTTTACCGCCACGACGAAACCGACCACGTCGCGTCCGTCGAGACATGGGAGGAGGGCCTTGGAATATTCCTCGTAGCGTCTTCTGGCCTCTTCGCTGGATGCGCCGGCCATGAAGGTTCCGGAGCTTGGCGCCACCTTGCATGCGGCGTTGTCCCTGGCCACCTGCTCCCACACGGAGCCCTGGTCATCGAGCTGGACGGCGATCTTGGCCTTGCGGCTGCCAATCTCTCCAGCGGAGCGGAAGCTCCTGTCTCCGCCGTTCCATCTTCCGCGCTCGACGCAGCGCACCTCGATGTCGAGCTCCTTGCCGGGATTGACGATCACATCGTAGGCGACCATCCGGTCCTGCTTCCCGCCGATGATTATCTCGCCGGCCGAGATGTATATCGGCAGATTCCCTCTGTTGACGATCACGACCACCGGAACAGTTCCCTCCCCCTTCTCCCTGATCGAAACGCAACCCCTCGCCTGCGCCTCGTCAATAGACAGGAACGCGCCGATCTCCGACGGAACTTTCCGCCTGACAGGATATATTGCCACGGGACCATGGACGACCGGAGCGTCAACAACGTGCTCCGCGTCAAGATCGAAGGGAAAGCCCCCCTCCCCGACCCGGACCTGTCCGGCCCCGCCTCCCGCCCCAAGCAGAAGGACTATTAGCCCTTCGGATGCGCCCGCCTTCTTTAGTGCCACGATCTCGTCGGCGCTGAGGCGGAGCGTCATCGCCCTCGACGAGACGTAGGCCTTCACGGCGTCCTCTCCGACTTTCGCGTCGAGGAGTTTGACGATTTCCTTCACTGGGTCCGACTCGCCGGCGGCCGAGAGACGGCATCCGCAGAACAGGGTTCCGCAGAGGACCGCCGACAGCGCCAGCACCGCCATCATCTTCGCGTTCATACCCACCTCCATCATTTGTTTCTACCCCAATAGACATCTGGAGGATGGGAAATGCGGTCTCGCGATCCTCACGGGATTGTAAGAAGATTGTAACGGCGGCGATCTCCCGGTTGCGTCCCGGGGGCGACATGCTCCTTAGGAATTCAGGACTTGCAATCGCGACATGAATAGCTAGAGGTATGCAATCTGAACCGACGAGCCAGGAGCGGCGGCCATGAAGAACATCTACATCAACTGGGCTTCCTACGACGAGCTTTCCGACGACGTGGAGCTCACCGAGGAGCTCGCCATGCTACAGCTCGACGAGCTCATTCGGCTCAAAAGGTGCGGCGTCGGAATGGACTACTATCTGATGGACGCGTTCTGGTATGACGCCGACTCGGGCTTCATGGAATGGCGCAAGCCCCACTGGCCGAAGGGTCCCGGACGCTGGCTCGACTCGTGCAGGAGTAACGGAATAATCCCCGGCCTCTGGCTGCCGACAAACAACATCTGCGTCTCGAAGGCGAACCCTTTCAAGGATTGGAAAAACTCCGTCTCCGCCGGAGGAGACTCCTACTGCATGTTCCAGGGATCATTCCTCGACGGCATCATCAATGTGATGGAGTTCTGGCATGGAAGGGGCGTCAGCCTCTTCAAATTCGACTTCGCCAATTTCGATGCGGCCACCGAGGATGTCCGCAGATCCCTCCTGCCGCACGAGATCAGGGCCGCCAACGAGACCGCTCTGCGCTCCGCCCTACGCGGCTTCCGTAGGAGACATCCGGACTGCATCCTGCTGGCCTACAACGGCTTCGGCGGACAGATTTCAAACACGTCGATTCCATACAGGAAGAGTGTCGACTCCAGATGGCTCGACTGCTTCGACGCGATATATTGCGGAGATCCCCGCCCGGCGGACGTCCCCTGCATGAACTTTTGGCGCTCGAAGGACATCTACTCCGACCACATGGTGAAGGACTTCCACTCCAACGGACTGCCATTGGAGAGGATAGACAACAGCGCATTCATGGTCGGAAGGACGGGCACATGCTACCGTCGCGGCAAGGAGGCATGGAGGGGGATGCTCCTTCTCGCGCTTGCGAAGGGGAGCGGCTTCAACACCTACTACGGAAATCTCGACCTGCTCGACGACACCGACGCATCATGGATGGCGAAGGCGCAGAAACTGTTCCTCCCTCTGAACGAACACGGCAGGACGCGCCTGCTCGGTGGCATCCCGGGAAGATCGGAGGCATACGGCTACGTATCGAGCGACGGAGTTATCGCTCTCGCCTCTTTCGTCAACGCTTCCCAGGAATTCATGAGCTTCCCGATGGACTTCCGCGAGTTCAACGCATCGTCCAGAAAGATGATTCTCTTCCACGACAAGGGATTCGTGCCGGACTTGACCGACAAGGCGTTGACCCTAGGTCCGGAACAGCTGTGCGTAATAGGCCTCGGCGACTTTGCACGCCCGGCGAACAGACTCGGCCTGGAGAAGGATGTCCTGATTCCGAAATCATCTGCAAAGCTCACTGCGAAAATCGCGGAGACCGCCTTCAACATGACAGGCGCGGAGGTCGGAAATCCCGGGCCGGGGACGATCCGGGCAGTGTTGACGCAGTCGAAGAATGGGGTAGCCTTCAGAAGCAGCGGTGGCTCCCCGCCGAAGGGCAGGAAGCTCGGCGAAATTCTGAAACTCGGAGCGGAGGCCGACGGATGCCGAATCCCCGTCCGCATCAACTACGACAAGGCCATTTGGAGCGGGCTGTCCTGGGCGGTCGGTGAGATGGACGTCCCAGATGGATGCCGCAAGCTCCACGTCAAGGCCTGTTCCGCGGAGACGGAGAAGCTCGATCTGGAAATCAAACTTTACTCGATAGGATAAGGCATGCCGACCCCGTTGCCATTCACATTCCCGAACGAGAGTCCGCACGAGGGGTTTCCTCTCGGCAACGGAAACTTCGGCGCCCTGATATGGGGCAGGCAGAACCGTTTCCACGCAACGATAAACCGGCAGGACTACTGGAACCACCGCGGGGAAATCGTATGGGGCAAAAATGCATCCTACAAGAAGGCGCTCAAGGTGATACTCGACACGCCACCATCCGAACTTCGCGGCTATGAACCGGACTTCATCGGTTTCAAGAGGGAGGGAATGCCACGCCCCACCCGCATGCCGCTGGGGAGATTCGATCTAGTCTCAAGGACGAAAGTCAGGGATGGGATCCTCGACATCTCACGCGGGATCGCCCTCCTCGGCGGGGAGACCCCCGCCTTCGTCCCCCCATCCAGCGACATCCTCTACGTAGAGTCCGCGAATTTCGCAATCGAACCCGTGCCCAACAACAGCGACGAGGTCCTGGAATACAGGAGAAAACATTGAATTCACGATCCAATTCCGTTTTCAAGTGATGCCATTCTGGGCTGGACCCAGGAGAATCCCGGAGACATGGCGGTCTGCGCCGCCGCTCTGAAAAGATGTGACGGGATACTCGTCACCGCCGTCCTCGCAAAAGACGTGGGATCCGCCCGCGAGCTCGCCTTTGAAAGTCTGCTTGGCGCGGCGCCTCTCGCAAAGGCGAAAAAGCTCACGGAAGATTACTTCAAAAGATGGTGGGGCCGGACTCCGCATCTGCGAATTTCGCATCCGAGGCATCAGATCCTCCACGACTACGGACTTTTCAAGCTTGCCGGCTTCACCCGCCCAGGCACGCCAGCCCCTACCCTGCAGGGACCATGGATAGAGGATGACCGCATGCCCCCATGGCAGAGCGACTACCACTTCAACATCAACGTGCAGATGGCGCATTGGCCGATGCTTCCAGGAAATCATCCGGAACAGTTCGAGCCGCTCGTCGGAATGCTGAAATCATGGATGCCACGCATGCGGGAATATGCAAGGCGCTTCGTCGGCATCGAGGACGGCGTGATGCTGCCGCACGGATGCGACGACAGATGCTGTCCGGCCGACGCAAACTGGAAATGCCAGTTCGACCCGGGAAGCGCGGGTTGGACCGCCCTCGTCCTCTGGGATCTCTACAGATACTACGGGGACAAGGACATGCTGGGATCAATAGGATATCCGATGCTCCGGGGCTCTCTGCGTGTCTATCAGGCGATGATGGAGATTGGCGACGGGGCTTCATTCCATGCACCGAGCCCTGAATACATTCCTCATGGCGGGCGCGCGTGGGGGAAGAATCCCAGCTTTCATCTGGCGATAATCCATGCATTGGCCATTGCATGCATCGAGTCGGCGCGGATACTTGGCAGCAGCGATTCCGCCGTTCCAGGATGGCAAAGATTGAGGAGGACGATTCCCAGGGCGACGTTGAACGGCGATGAAATACTGGTATGGGACGGCCTCCCCCTGCGCGAGTCCCACAGGCACCATTCGCATCTGGCGGGAATATTCCCATTCGACATCTTCGACACCGATGGTGCGGACAGGAGGATCGTCGAGCACACTCTCTGCC
>CAZGJP010000090.1:5612-9203 GCA_964526605.1 uncultured Lentisphaera sp. | reverse complement strand
TACATCTCCGTGTTGGGCAGCTCGATGTAGTCGCCTATCCCCTGTGTTATCGGATGCGCCGGAGCGACGTTCCAGAGACGCTCCTTCTCGGCGGCCTCGCGCCATTTGAGGGAGCAGTTCGTCCCCATCAGGACCTTGAATATCTTCGAGAAGTGCCCCGAATGCAGGACGATGAGCCCCATCCCCTCGAGAACCCTCTTCTGTACCTTTTTCACGATTTCGTCCTTCACCTCGCCGTGCGCGGCGTGCCCCCACCAGATAAGAACGTCGGTCTCCTTGAGAACAGCGTCCGTCAGGCCATGCTCGGGTTCGTCCAGCGTCGCGGTGCGCGCCGCCACCCCGCCAAGCGTCTCCAGCCCGGCGGCTATCACCTTGTGCATCCCGTCAGGATAGACCCTCTTCACCGCCTCGTTCTTCTTCTCGTGCCTGAACTCGTTCCACACGGTCACCTTGATCCCGCTCTTCATCGCTTCTCTCCTAGCTATGGTTGATTTTCTGTTTGTGATTGCACTAAACGACTACAGTTTTGAAATTATATCTTGCATTATCCAGTTCAAGGGGCATCTTATATGCAGTTTGTGATATTGAATTGCATTTTGTGACATATGAGGACATGGGAGACAAGATTCCAGGTCTACGGCTCGATGCCGGAGCTTCCCGTTCCCACTGTCG
Source organism: uncultured Lentisphaera sp. (assembly GCA_964526605.1). GTDB lineage: Bacteria > Verrucomicrobiota > Lentisphaeria > Victivallales > GWF2-50-93 > DYMC01. The sequence continues at coordinate 8,531 of CAZGJP010000090.1, read as the reverse complement.
TAGTGGAGGAGATCCAGGATAATCCCTCCTACAGGCTTCTGGGGCGGAACAGGAGGCACGACAAGGGCAGCCAGCTCGTCTACACCTTGTCCGGGGAGGGGCGTTTCTCGGCGGGAGCGAGGGAATTCGTCCTCAAGCCCGGGACGGCCTTCCTCGCGCAGCATTGCGACGAGAGGACGGCCTACTATTATCCCGATGGGGGGAGGGGGCCTTGGATTTTCCTCTGGATGGCGTTCTACGGCGGCTTCTCCGCGGAGGTGGTCAATTCGATTGTGGCGAGGCACGGCTATATCTACGAGCTGCCGCGGGACAAGGGGATAATAGCCCGGATGGAGGCGTTCAAGGGCTTGAAGGGCAGCATTGTGGACCTCTCGCCTCTGGCCGGGGCAGGACTTGTGATGGATCTGCTCTGCGGGCTCGACCTTCACATAAGCCGGAGAATGGGTGAAAGCACGGTTTCCGCCATACACAAGGCCCAGACCATGCTCATGAAGAGAATATCCGAGGGAGTCGGTGTCCAGGACATCTCCGCCGAGCTCTCGATGTCGAGAGAGCATTTCTCCCGCGTCTTCCGCAAGCACACCGGAGTCACCCCTGAATTCTACATCCGCCGCGAGAGGATAAGGCTCTCCTGCGGACTTCTCAAGGAGACCCAGCTCGACAGCAAGGAGATCGCCGCGAGGGCCGGATACCAGTCGCCAGCCAGCTTCTGCAGGGCCTTCAAGAGAATATTGAAAATGACCCCCGAGCAGTTCCGCAAGCTCGGGCACTCCCCCGACTGGGTATGAAGATTATTTCGTGGGATTCTTGAAAGACTCCGGCTTGCCGGTGAGGATGTTGTATTTGACCATGTGGAAGAGGGCGGCGATACCGTCGCGCCAGGTTATCTTCTTGCCTTCCTCGTAGGTCCTGCCGTTGTAGCTTATCGGCACCTCGAAGATGCGCAGGCTCCTGTCCTTCGCGATTTTCGCGGTGATCTCCACTTCGAAGCCGAAGCGGTCGGACTCGAGCTTTATGTTCTGGACAATCTCCCTCTTGAAGACCTTGTAGCAGGTCTCCATGTCGGTGAAGTTCAGGTCCGTCAGCAGATTGGAGATGAACGTGAGGAGCCTGTTTCCGAGCTCGTGCTTGAAATAGAGCACCCTGCCGGGACCGCCATGGAAGCGGGAGCCATAGACGACATCGGCCCTCCCGGAAACTATCGGAGCGAGCAGGACCGGATAGTCCGATGGCGAATACTCCCTGTCGGCGTCCTGTATCAGGACGAGCTCTGCCGTGGCCGCCTCGATGCCCTTCCTCACGGCGAAGCCCTTGCCCCTGTTGACCTCGTTCCTCAGCACTTTTATCCGTGCGTCCTTGGCCGCCAGCGCCTCGACCACCTCGAGGGATTTGTCCGTGGAGCAGTCGTCAACAATGATGAGCTCGGCCGTCTCCGGGCGTGCGAGGACGTCGGCGACGGTGAGATGGACCGTCCCCTCCTCGTTGTATAGAGGCATGACCACGGAGAGGGTTTTTCCGGTCTTCATTTGTCGCTCCCGAGTTCGATGGATCTGTCCTTCGCCGCGATTATCGCCGATCGTATCGTCTCCCTGAACTGCTTGCGGGAGAGGACCTCCAGGGCCTTCGCAGTGGTCCCTCCGGGAGACGTGACGTTGTCCCTGAGACTGTCCGGGGGCGTGGAGCTCCTCTTCAGCAGGACTGCGGCGCCCTCGACGGTATCGGCGGAGAGTTTCAACGCCATCTCGTATGGAAGTCCCGCGGCCTCTCCGGCTCTGGCGAGAGCTTCGATGAATTCGAAGACGTAGGCCGGACCGCTGCCGCTGAGAGCCGTGACCGCGTCCATCATCGCCTCGTCAACCTGGAGCGAGCTTCCCACTGAATCCAGCATTCCGCGTGTGATCTCGATGTCGCCGCGCGAGACGGCTTTGGAGACCGCATAGGCCGAAACTCCCTTCCCGACCAGGGCAGGGGTGTTGGGCATCACCCTGACTATTCTGCTCGAACCTGTTTTCATTTCGATCGCGGATATCCTTACCCCCGCCATTATGGAGACTATCAGCTTGGATGATGCTCGGCCTCCCATCGAACCGAAGAGGGCGGCGGAATTCTGCGGCTTGACAGCAAGGACAACCGCCTCGGCGAAATCCACTGCCTCGTCGAGGCTGTTCGTCGTCCTTACACCTGTCGCCGCGCGGAAGCTTCCTGCCGCCTCCGCCGAGACGTCGTAGGCGAGTATGAGTGCGCGGGGGAGGCTTTTCGACAGTCCTCCCGCCAGCGCTGTCGCCATCTTTCCGGCTCCTAGAAATGTGATTTTGGAATTCATAGTTTATTGGATCCAGATTCAGAATATATCGCGCCCGGCCATCGCTGTCAATTAATTATTCCAAATGAATCAATTGGAAAAAAGTCTGAAACAGGATAGACTATTGTCTCATTTGACGCAGGATGTCCAGAAGATATTTGCTCTTTGAATTTCAGCCCGGGTGGCGGAACGGCAGACGCAACGGACTTTCCGCCAGGGCGGACCAGCCTGTGGCTGGAAAATCCGTATGGGAGCGATGTCATTCCCGGAGCCTTGATTTGAAACGATGGATATTGGACTTACAATTGAAGGACTCGAACATAGGCCTGCCGCCTATGTCCTGTCTCCACAAGGCGAACTGAACTATTTTTACAAGGGGTCTTGCCGTGATCTTCCGGAAAGACTGAAGGATCATCGGGCCGGAAGAGTATCGAAAACAAAGAACAGGAGGCCGCTGAATCTGGTATATTTCGAGTATTGCAAGGACTTCACAGAAGCAAGGAGGAAGGAGAACTTTTTCAAGACCGGCAAGGGAAGGGAGTTCATCAAAAAAATTGTGGACGCCCGGGTGGCGGAACGGCAGACGCAACGGACTTTCCGCCAGGGCGGACCAGCCT
>CAZGJP010000090.1:2504-5512 GCA_964526605.1 uncultured Lentisphaera sp. | reverse complement strand
TTCATCAAAAAAATTGTGGACGCCCGGGTGGCGGAACGGCAGACGCAACGGACTTAAAATCCGTCGGGGCGACTCGTGCGGGTTCGACTCCCGCCCCGGGCACCAACGATTGGAGATGCAAAGTAAGTGCTTTTTCGAACGGACTTTCCGCCGGGGCGGACCAGCCTGTGGCTGGAAAATCCGTCGGGGCGACTCGTGCGGGTTCGACTCCCGCCCCGGGCACCACGGACAATAGACAAAAGAACAGAAAAGAGGGTGAAGATGACGGAGAAGAATTTACGGGTGGATCAAGTTGCGCCTCATTTTGACATCGAGGGTGCTTTCATTTCGGCCCGGCCATATGGTTCAGGGCACATCAACGACACGCTTCTGGCCGAATTCGATGGGGACCCCAGGCGCAGGTTCATATTCCAGCGCATCAACCACAGGATATTCAAGACGCCGGAGAAGCTCATGGAGAACATTGAGCGCGTGCTCTCTCATCTGGCGAAGATCGACGGCAATGGGAGTCCCAGGCGGCACATGACGCTGATCCGTGAGAAGTCGGGTGCGAATTTCCACTTGGACAAGGACGGAAACTACTGGCGCGCCTATGTCTTCGTGGAGGGGGCCCGGACATATGACGTCCTGGAGGGGCCGCGCCAGGCATACGAGGCGGCAAAGGCCTTCGGCAGATTCCAGAGGCAGCTCGCATCTCTTGGCGGGGAGAGGCTCCACGAGACCATCCCGGATTTCCACAACACCCCGAAAAGGCTCGAGACGCTGCGGAAAATGATAGAGAAGGATCCTTGCAACCGGGCGAAAATCGCAAGGGAGCAGATAGACTTTGTGATGAGCCGCGCGCAGATCGTCCCGCGCCTCGAGGAGCTCAGGAGAAAAGGGGAGATACCGGAGATCATTACGCACAACGACACAAAAATAAACAATGTCATGCTGGACGACGATACGGGAGAGGGGGTATGCGTGATAGATCTGGACACCGTAATGCCAGGAATATCGCTTTACGACTTCGGGGACATGGTCAGGACGTCCGGAGCGTCCTCCGCGGAGGACGAGAGAGACCTGTCGAAGGTTCGGATGAGGCTCGATGTCTTCGATTCGCTCGCCAAAGGCTATCTCGAAGGCACGGGAGGCTCCCTGAACAAGGTTGAAATGCAGAACATGCCCTTCAGCGGAAAACTAATAACCCTCGAAATAGGAATACGCTTCCTAACCGACTTCCTCGAGGGAGACGTCTATTTCAAGACAAAACGGGAAGGGCACAATCTGGACAGATGCAAAGTCCAGTTCAAACTCGTCGAGTCGATTGAAAGCCAGGAGGAGCAGATGATGAAGATGGTGGCGGGTTGCTGAGACACGACGGATGATGGACGGAAATGGAACGATTAGCCTGGATTTTGCGTTTGGAGGTGGCGAAATTTAGGTTGACTCGAAATTGAAAGTGAAAAAATCAACCAGAAAGATGAGGTTATGAAATGAGGATACTGGTCACAGGCGGAGCTGGATTCATAGGGAGCCATGTGGTCGAGGAGTTTCAGGGAAAGGCTGAAATCAGGGTGCTCGACAACTTCAGAACTGGAAGGAAGGAGAATCTGAAGAGTTTCAGGCACGAGCTGATAACGGGCGACATCACCGATAGGGATGTCGTGAGGAAGGCGATGCAGGGAGTCGACTACGTCTTTCACATGGCCGCCATGATAAGCGTGGTGGAGTCCATGGAGAAGCCGATTGAATACACTAAGGTCAACACCATCGGCACGCTGACCGTGCTCGAGGAGGCCGCCGCGGCGAAGGTGAAGAAGCTCTGCTTCTGCAGTTCCGCGGCCGTCTACGGGGAGAATCCGGAGTCCCCTAAGCGCGAGACGATGAAGCCCGAGCCTCTCAGCCCCTATGCGATAAGCAAGCTTGACGGTGAATACTACTGCGAAATGTTCGCCCGCGAAGGCAGGCTCAAGACGGCATGCATGAGATATTTCAACGTCTTCGGCCCGCGCCAGGATCCTAAGAGCCAATATGCGGCGGCCATCCCGATATTCGTGTCGAGGGCGGTGGGAAATGAGAAAATCCGAATATACGGCGACGGCGACCAGACGCGCGACTTCGTCTATGTGAAGGATGTCGTGGCGGCCAACGTGCATCTCTCCCGCAGCGAGGCCTGCGGCACCTTCAACGTGGCGTATGGCAGAAAGATCAGTATTAACGATCTTGTCGGGAAGGTGATTGCGATGACCGGCTCCGCCTCGGAGGTCGTGCACGAGCCGCCGCGCCCGGGCGAGATAAAGCACTCGCTCGCTTCAATTGAAAAGCTTCTTGCGACCGGCTTCAAGCCCTCCCACGACTTCGATCGCGGCCTTGAGGCGACGGTGGAGTATTTCAGGAATCTGAAGTAGGGGATTCCGCATGAGGAGCATGATTGCGATCTTTGCGTTCATCGCGGCCTCGCTCCAAATGTTTTCCGAGGAGGGGCCGGACCTTAGGTCATTGCGGGGCAATTACGTGATGCGGAGGGCCGAGATAGAGCGCATACAGGGCTTTCTCAACTCGAGGAAGGAGGATATTTTTTCGGAGAAGGAAGGGGGAATGCCCTCCCGCGAAGAGAAGGAGATCCTTTGGAATTCATGGAAAAGCCTGATAGACAGCTATTGCCATCTGGATGTGATGATGGGGGCGATGCCGAATGTCGCGATTCCGTCGCTTTCCGAAGAGGGCAGGGAGTCTTTTGCCATCTATTATTCCGTGTTTCTCGCCGAATACAGGCTCGCCCTTGATTTCATAGCTCTGGTGGAGAACAATCCCGTTTTGCATAAGGTTCTGAACGATTCCGTCCCGGAGCTGGGCATTCCTGCGAGGACCTATCACGATTTCAAGTTGCGATTCCTGAATCCGGCGATAGCCACAAGATTTGTCGCGCTAGACACGCTCTGCACCTTGAATCGGATCGAAAGATCCAAATTTGAAAAGATGGGTTCCGACCGTGATGCAATAATCGAGGCCGGATTGGGCAAGGG
>CAZGJP010000090.1:0-2494 GCA_964526605.1 uncultured Lentisphaera sp. | reverse complement strand
TTTAAATTTTGGGTTCGACCGTGTTTGAATAATTGGTGGCGGGTTTGGGAATGGGATTGAACTGACCGCCCAGAATGCCATCAAGGTGCTTGCCGACGAGAGCCTCGCGGCTGTCTTCCCCCTGCAGTCATCCATCTCGGAGTGGATGGGAGACACAAAGGTGCATCGGATTGACTCGACCTTGATTTCGGCCGATCAGATGGACGGGCTGAAATCCATTTTGTCACCCGGGGATATCATCCTTGAGCGACGCGAATGGTACCTGTCCAACATAGGACTGCCCGGATACTGGCCGCACGCAGCTCTATATGTTGGAACTCCAGAGCAGAGAAGATCTTCCTTCGCTGGCGACAAGGCCACGGCCGACTGGGTTAGGAGTCAGGGCGAGGACGGCGGGGACTTTGAGATGCTCCTCCAACGCAGATTCCCGGGAGCCTACAAAGCGGGGCTTGCCAAGGAATCAGGACACCAGGTGAGCATCATCGAGGCGATGAGCGAAGGCGTTGTCTTCACTTCAGTCGAGCATTCAGCCTCATGCGATTCGCTTGCCGTCCTCAGGCCCCGCCTCCCAAAGGTCGAGAAGGCCCGGGCAGTTTTCAACGCCATGCACCTTCACGGAAGACCCTATGACTTCGATTTCGATTTCCTCACCGACTCATCCATCGTGTGCACGGAGCTTGTGTACAAGTCTTACGAGCCATGCGAAGGGTTCAAGGGAATGAATTTTCCTCTCGTGGACATAGCCGGAAGGAAGGTGACACCGGCGAACGAAATGGCGAGGCAGTTCGACGAGGAGGCGGATAAGGATTCAAGACAAAGCGATATTGTCATATTCCTCGACGCTTCTGAAGGCGACGGGAAGGCGTTCAAATCCACGGAGAAGGAATTCAGGAGGAGCTGGAGAAGGCCGAAATGGCATATTGTCCTTCCAGCTCCTAATGCCGGATCCGACTGATCTGGTCAGTCCTTGTATCCGTCGGGGAATTTTCGCGTCCACTTCCAGGCGGATTCCACGACTGCGGCGATGTTCTCGAAGCGTGGTTCCCATCCGAGCCTCTCCTTCGCGAGGGCGGAGCTGCCGACAAGCATGGGAGGATCGCCTGGCCTGCGTCCTACTACTTCGACATTGATCTTTCTTCCTGTGACCTTCCTTGCAGTCTCGATTATCTCCATCACACTGTATCCGTTTCCGCTGCCGAGGTTGTATGCGGAGCTCTCCTCCGAGTGCAGCGCGAGCTCGTGCGCCTGGGCGAGATCCAGGATGTGTATGTAGTCCCTGATGCAGGTTCCGTCCTTCGTCGGATAGTCGTCTCCGAAGACCTTTATCGAGGGCATTCCGCCTCTCGCGCATTTGAGCACTAGCGGGACCAGATGCGTTTCCGGCCTGTGGTCCTCGCCGAAGTTCTCCGTCGCGCCTGCGGCGTTGAAGTATCTGAGGGCGGAGTATTTGATGCCATGGATGAGTGAATACCAGTGCAGCGCCTTTTCGAACATCAGCTTCGATTCGCCGTAGGCATTGATCGGCCTCTGCTTCTCGGTCTCGGCTATCGGTATCTTGTCCGGCTCGCCGTATGTGGCGCAGGTGCTGGAGAAGACGAACTTGGACGTCCCGGCCGCCACCGCCCCGTCGAGAAGATTTATGCCGGCTCCGAGATTGTTGCGGAAGTACTTGCCCGGGTCCTTCATGGATTCGCCGACGAGCGAGAATGCGGCGAAATGCATTATGCCGTCAGGCTTGAGCTTCTTCAGCGCGGCCATGGTGAAATCGCGGTCGGCAAGGTCCCCATGTATGAACTGCGCCCGCCTGTCAACGGCATCACGATGGCCTGTCGCGAGGGAGTCGAAGACCGTCACCTCGTAGCCAAGTTCGATGAGATATTCGGCGCATGCGCTCCCGATGTATCCTGCGCCGCCAGTCACCAGTATCTTCTGTGGTTTTCTCATGTGAACACGCAGACCACGGTTATGTTGTCCTCTCCTCCGGAGCGGAGGGCCGCGTAGACCAGATTCTTGACGGCGTCGAAGGGATCGAGGGCGTTCTCTAGTATGACCTCTATCTGGGGATCCTCGAGATGCACGTTGAGGCCGTCGGAGCAGAAGAGCAGCTTGTCACCCTCCTTCACGTCGAATATGTTGAATTCCGGTTCGATGGTCATCGCCGTGCCGATGGACTTGGAGATTATGTGCGCGAAAGGATGGTTCTTGGACTCCTCGTTGCTGATGATCTTGCGCTTGATGAGCTCCGCGATGAAGCTGTGGTCCTCGGTGAGGCAGCCCAGCCTGCCGTCGCGGAACCTGTAGAGCCTGCTGTCGCCAGCATGGGCCACGTAGAGCTTCTCCTCTCCGACGACTCCGGAGACCAGTGTCGTGCCCATGGGATTCTGTATGTTCATGCTCTTGTTGAGCCTGTAGATGCGCTCGTTGGCGGCGGCTATCTCCTCCTTGAGGAAGAGCATTATCTTCTCCTCGGAGGTCTCGTCGGCGACGGAGCGCC
>CAZGJP010000089.1:3977-9257 GCA_964526605.1 uncultured Lentisphaera sp. | reverse complement strand
CACAAGTGGTTCCCGCCACGGCGGGTCCGCCTCTGGCGGAAACAGCCACCTACTCTACCGCTGAGCTACGCCGGAATGTATCGTTCAGTTATCTGAATACCTTTAATTTTCTCTTTAACTGTGGCTGTAAACCACAAGTGGTTCCCGCCACGGCGGGTCCGCCTCTGGCGGAAACAGCCACCTACTCCACTCTGCCACTGGGCTACGCCGGAATCGCTGAATGGAGGAAAAAACAGCCGATATCCTAATCCATGATTTGAAAAAGACAAGCATGCTTTTGATTTTTCCGCCAAAATTCCGCCGTATCATTCTTTCCTCATGACCAGACCGGTCCATCCCTGTCTGGATCTTCTGCGGAGCAAGCTGAATCCGGAGAAGGCGAAAAGGACTTTCCACGCGTCCGCGTCAGGTATGCCGGCAAGTATCATGAGGCCGTTGTCGGCGGTCAAGCGTCCGAGAACTTCCTTGTTCTGGATCAAGGCTGTGGAGATTATGTTTGCGGCAACGACATCGAAAGAGCCGATATTCCCAGCTTCCTCGAGTCCGACGCATGCAAGTTTGGCGTCCGTCTCGGACAAGGAATTTCTTCTCATGTTTTCCAGAGCCGTCTCCACCGCCTCCGGGTCATTGTCGAAGGCCATGACAGGGGAATAGCCCAGCCTGCATGCGGCTATTGAAAGTATTCCGGAGCCGCATCCGGCGTCTAGAAAAGACTGTTTCTTGTTTTGACGCCTCGCCCTCTCGATCTCGTTCAGGCAGAAGCGCGTGGTCTCGTGCTTGCCCGTCCCGAAACTCATTCCGGGGTCAAGTTCGAGTATCAGATCCCCCGTCCTCTGACGATGCTTGAGCCAGGAAGGCTTCACGACCAGGTGTCTTCCCACTCTCAACACCTTGAAATGCCGCTTCCATTTCTCGCTCCAGTCCTCTTTTTGAAGCTTGCCTGTCCTTGTCCGGATGACGCGAATTCCGCAGTCTCTCAGCTTGTCCGCAAGATTCCTGATCCCCTTGCCGATCTCAAGCAGCTCCTCGGCGCTTTCCCGGTAGAATTTCACGGTCATGCCGGACGACTTCGGACGCTTCGTGAGAGTGAAATCGGTTCCAAAAGGAGAGAACGCCTCGAAAGCGACGTCCTCGGAAGGCGCGGAAATGCGTATTTCGCGGACGTGAAGAGTTTTTGAATTGTTTTTCCCCATGTTTTGAAACTCCGGGATATTTATCCGCCATCCCGAGTGCGGGAGCACCTCGGGACCGGCGGACAAGTTTCCGAGTTATTTTCCGCATCTGACTTTCACGCTGAGCCCGTGGGCCTCGAGTCCCTCGGTCTTCGCGATGTCCGCGATGGCGGACGATTCCCTGGCTATTGCCTCCCTGCTGTATTCGATCAGGCTGCTTCTCCGGAAAAAATGCTCGGGGGAGAGTCCCGAGAAAAATTTCGCCGTTCCTCCTGTTGGGAGCACATGGCTGGGGCCGGCCACATAGTCGCCGGCGCATTCCGGCGTCCACTGCCCTATGAAGATTGCGCCTGCCGCCGCCACCTTCGAGGCTATCCTCCTGGCATCCTTGCAATGTATTTCCAAATGCTCAGGGGCGTATTCTCCTGCGATTTTCGCGGCAGTGCCGATGTCCTCGACCAGCACTATGAAAATACCATTCTCGATCACGTTGCGGAGAGCCTTGGAGCTTTTCAGCTTCGCCGAGAAGGCGGCCAGCTTCCCCATCACCGCTTTCGCAAGGGGTTCGTCGGTCGAAAGCAGAACGGCCTGCTCGTGTCCGCTTCCATGCTCGGCCTGGGAAAGAAGATCGGCGGCTATGAATTCCGGATTCGCGCCCGAGTCCGCGATCACCATTATCTCGGACGGGCCCGCGGCCATGTCTATTCCGACCGTTCCGTAGACGAGCTTTTTCGCCGCCGTCACGTAGGCGTTTCCTGGGCCGACTATCTTCTCGACCTTCCTCACCGTCTCAGTCCCGTAGGACAGCGCGCCTATGGCGTAGACTCCGCCAAGGCGATACGCCTCGGTAACCCCCGCGACCTTCATCGCGTATAGGATGGCCGGATTGACTCCCCCCCGAGATGGAGGGGTGACCGCGACTATCTCCTTCACTCCTGCGATTTTCGCGATCGCCGCGCAGTGTATCGCGGTCGATACGAGGGGTGCGGCCCCTCCCGGGACGTAGACTCCAACGCGGTCCATCGGGGAGAACTTCTCGCCAAGGGTGACTCCCTTCCTAGGGGAGAACGTCCATCCCTTCGGGATCTGCCTTTTCGCGAATTCCTCCACGTTCTTCGCCGCGAGGCGTATATGCTTTTTCAGAGCCGGGCTGCTTGTTTTCTCGGCGGCCTTGAATTCGGCCTCGCCTATGCGGAAATCGCGCGGGCCCATCCTGACCCCGTCGAACTTGCTTGCGAATTTCGCGAGAGCGGAGTCGCCTTTCAGCCTGACCTCCTCGAGTATTCCGGAAACGGACTTTTCAATATCCCTTGGATAGGCCCTGCGGTTGAAGAGCTCGCGGAGCGTCTCCATGTCCCTTCCTCTTTTCGCGAGAAGAAATCTCATGAGGATATAATCTCCATTCTTGAATTTGAAAAACCGTTGAGAATGATGATCGAGCCGATTGGGGTGTAATTTAGCCTGTCGGGCGAAAAGTGCCATCGGACTTTCGGTTTGACATGGCCCGGACTGCTGGTATATTGCAGGCGAAAAATCAAAAACAACAAAACATGGAGAGGTATAGATGAGCAAGATCAATGTGGACCACGTCTTCACGTCGGAATCGGTTTCAGAGGGGCATCCGGACAAGGTTTGCGACCAGATATCCGATGCGGTGCTCGACGCGTGCCTGAAGGACGATCCTAACAGCCGCGTGGCCTGCGAGACGCTGGCGACGACGGACCTCGTGGTGATATCCGGAGAGATAACCACCAAGAGTTTCGTGGACTGGGACGCGGTGGCCAGGAAGGTCGTCGCCGAGATAGGCTACACCGACAGGACGGTGGGTTTTTCCGCTGACGACTGCAAGGTGATGATATGCATACACAAGCAGTCGCCGGACATTTCGCAGGGAGTGACCGAGGGGCAGGGGCTTTTCAAGGATCAGGGCGCCGGGGACCAGGGGATGATGTTTGGATACGCCAGCGACGAGACGGCGGAGCTCATGCCAGCCCCGATAGTGTTTGCCCACAAGATGGTTGCGGAATTCGCCAGGTTGCGCAAGAGCGACCCGAAGAAGTACTGCTTCCTCAGGCCGGACTCCAAGAGCCAGGTCTCGATAAGATACAAGGGAGGCAAGCCCGTATGCGTCGAGACTATAGTTCTGTCGCACCAGCATGCTCCTGAGATGAAGAGGAAGCAGCTCGAGGATCTGACGCGGGAAGTCGCCAGGAAGGTGATCCCGGCCAGTCTCATGAAGGGTAACGTGAAGTATTATGTCAACCCGACTGGCAGGTTCGAGTTTGGCGGGCCTCACGCGGACACTGGGCTGACCGGCAGGAAGATAATAGTTGACACCTACGGTGGCGTCGGTTCGCACGGCGGAGGAGCGTTCTCCGGCAAGGATCCCAGCAAGGTGGACCGTTCCGCGGCATACATGTGCAGATATGTAGCCAAGAACATCGTGGCCGCGAAGCTGGCGTCCAAATGCGAGATACAGGTGGCATATGCGATCGGCGTGGCCCAGCCTCTGAGCGTGAACGTAGACACATATGGCACCGGCGTGTTGAAGAATGACAACATGCTCGAGAAGGTGGTGCGCCAGGTTTTTGATCTGCGTCCTGCGGCGATCATAGACGGCTTGAAGCTGAAGCATCCCTTCAAGAACGGCTGGTCATACCAGAGGACGGCCGCCTACGGGCACTTCGGCAGGAATGTCTTCCCGTGGGAGAAGACCGACAGGGTGAAGGAACTCCAGGCGGCAGCCAAGAAGCTTGCCTGATGCAGTCCGATAGCACAAGGATCATCCTAAATTAAGCAGTTGGCCGCATTTGCCGTTGATACGAGGCAGCAAAACGAAGCTGTAGTAACTACTGCAAGTTGATGCTAACGACGTAGATATGGTGAATGCGCCCAACCCCTTGCGGGTTGAAAATCGCAAAAAAGTCGTCAACCCAAAAGGTTGACGAAGTGCAAAATGTAACAACCTTATTATTATAGCGTTAAATATAGATGCGATTTTCAACTGCTTTTTCTAGGATCATAGGCGCGGGTTCACCCATACTTGACATTCTGGTCAAGGCGGACGACAGCTTCATCGAGGGGAAGGCCGGCGGCGGGAAGGGTGGTTCTCGCATGGTTTCCTCCGCTGAATTCGATGCGATACTTTCCGCGTCCGGATCCGGGCGGAAGATCGCTCCCGGCGGTTCGTCGGCGAACACTATCTTCGGTCTGACCCGTCTTGGCATGAAGACAGAATTCCTCGGCGCGGTAGGGGCTGACAAGGATGGCGACTTCTATCGTGCCAGATACGAGGGGATGGGCGGTTCCGCGGCGAAGATAAGGGTTAAGAAGGATTTTCCCACCGGGCGTTGTTTGTGCATGATCAGTCCCGATTCGCAGAGGACGATGCGGACCGATCTTGGCGCTGCGATAAGCATGTCTCCCGAGGAGATATCTCCTGCCGACTTCAAGGGCTGCACCCATATGCACATGGAGGGCTATCTGCTTTTCAACAAGCCTCTCGCGATGAAGATGCTGGCAACTGCGAAATCCTCCGGGCTTTGCATAAGCCTGGATTTGTCAAGCTTCGAGGTGGTGAAGGCCTTTGGCGACATCGGGTCCCTGCTGAACGAATACGTTGACATCGTCTTCGCGAACGAGGACGAGGCGGCGGCCTTCTCCGGGGGAGGGGAGCCGGAGGCGGCGCTGGAGTCTCTCTCGAAACTCTGTGGAATTGCCGCGGTGAAGCTGGGGAAGGATGGAGCGCTGATAAAGCGCGGATCGGAACTCTGCAGAGTGCCGGCGAGGAAGGTGGAGGCCGTTGACAGCACTGGCGCGGGCGACATGTGGGCGGCCGGATTTCTATATGGCATCCTCAACGGCAGAGGCCTGCTCGAGTCAGGCGGATTCGGCGCCTTGCTCGGCGCGGAGGTCGTCCAGATATTCGGCGCCGATATCTCCGAGGAGAGATGGAAGCTCATCAGGCAGTCCTGCCGCTGAGTGAATCTAGGCGCTGAAGAATTTGCTTTTCAGGAGATCGGTGATTTTTCCCGAGGCGATGTCCTCGGCGGTGAGCACGATGAATTCGGCGCCGGACCGGAGCGATTCGTCCTTCCACATTGACAGA
>CAZGJP010000089.1:0-3967 GCA_964526605.1 uncultured Lentisphaera sp. | reverse complement strand
AGGATAGCCTCTCCTTGTAGGACTCTCTTTCGCGGGAGCCGATTTCCATGTCGAGCCTGCCCCCCAGTTCGATATCCGAGAGGGAAGCTATTCCGGCCAGTTTTGGATTGAGTTCCTCGTCGCCGAGTATGCACGCCAGGAGCAGGGGGCATCCCGATTTAAGCAATGAGTTGAGCGCTTCGGACGGAGAAATGTCCCATAGGAAGTCGCTTACTACCATCCTGAGTCCGCGGCGTGGGAGGAGCGTGGATTTTTCGGAGAGCTCCTGGGCGAGTCCGAGGCTTCCGCCAGGTGTCTCGGGAGCCGCGGATGGGAAATTTCTTGACAGCGGAGCGAGGCATTTCATTCCGGCTCCGAACGACCACCATGTCGCCGCGCAATCGGATGAGACTGCGGAGGCCAGGACTATGCCCGAGAGGAGGACGGACGCCCCGGCCTTGGCCTCCGGGAGCGCCATGGAGGAGGAGACGTCGGTGAGCAGGCTGACGACTGGCTGTATCTCCTCCTGGTAGAGCTTCAGGACGTACTTGTCGCTTCTGGCGTAGGCTCTCCAGTCTATGCGGCGGATGTCGTCTCCGGGCTGGTATTCGCGGTAGTCCCTGAACTCGAGGGAGCTTCCGCTCGCCTTGCCGATTCTGGCTCCGCCCATGCTGCCCGGGATATTGGAGGGCAGGACGATTTTCAGTCCTTCTCCGATCTCCCTTCCCCTTTCGAATAGCTCTTGCAGGTTCATGTTGCGGGAGCCTTTTTCGCGACGGGCAGCTTCTCTCCGAGTGCGATTATGATGTGGGATGCGAGAAGGACGGCCCAGGCGGCGAGGAAGATGGCGGTCGTCATGGGACCCCATTCGAGTTCGTGGAAGCCGTAGAAGGTGGTGAAGGGGCAGGCGATGTATGCGTAGACCTCGTCGATCTTCGCCAGATAGATGGCGGCGAGGCTGGGGACGAGGCATGCGATGATGGATTTAGCCGTGGTCGGGAGCGTCTTGCCTACGAAGGAGAAGACGAAATTCCCGATGGAGGACCACAGATAGACCATCGAGCCTGTGATGAGGAGGAAGTTTGCCGGATTGTTGTTGGTTGTCGAGTGTATGACCTGATAGGCGGCCTCCCAGATTCCGCAGGACAGCATGAGAAGCGAGAACCATACGCGGAGATTGGGTCTGGAGCAGTACATGACGATCTTGAAGGGGCGGAGGATTTTGCTTTTCCACATGAGGTTCAGCCTGTGCGGCGACACGCTGGGGCTTCCGTGGACGAGCATCGCGCCGACAATGATCGGGATCGCCATGGTCGAGTAGAGCACCGGGATGGCGCCATCGCGCAGGTCGTCCACGAAGATGAAGATCGGGGGGATGAATATTGCGGAGGCCAGCGAGATGGCTCTGAGGAGGAAGGTGGTGTCGTCCTTGTCGTCGTTTATCACCGCGACCGATGCGTTGAAGAGCAGGATGAACCAGTAGAAGTAGACCAGGAGGACCGCGAACGGGATCAGAAATCCATTTCCCGACAGTCCCAGCTCCCGAGCGATGGAATCGAAACCTTCGGCCATCATTATCCCGAAGAGGGAGTAGTTCCATAGGAGGAAGAGGACGTAGAAGAGGTTCACCACGGCGAAGAAGGGATTGGATATCTTGATGCTGCCGATGAATATTCCGGCGAGGGTGAGGGCGACGGCGTGTATGAAGAGCACGAGTATCATCACGACGATGTCGAGGGCGGAAATTCCCCGCATGAGGTAGCATGTGATCATGAATGGGGCCGCGAGGAAGGTGAGCAGAAGCGATTGGACCAGAGAGGCCTGCAGCTTGCCCATTATTATGCGCTTCGGGCTGATGCCGGTTATCCTGAAGAGCTCGAATTCGCCCTTGCTCCTTTCCGCCCTGAACCTCTGCGCGCTTGTGACCGGAATGGCGACGCAGAGAATGGTCCATACGACGAAGTATATGAATCCGAATATGTCGCGTCCGGATCTCGATGTCGAGCCGATCGCTCCGCCTTCGCTGGCCCATATGAGGCCGATGGTGATGACGATGAAGCATGTTGCGGCGGTGACTATTATCCCCGAGTTGAAGGCCTTGCTGCGGAGGGACTGCCTTATCTCCCGGACGAGCAGCGGGTTGAAGATGTCGCCATGGAGGATGGATTTTATCCTAGGGCTTGCCATTCTTCGCTCCGTTGTCGGAAGTTATCTTCATGAATATGTCCTCGAGCCCTTCATCGCGGGCGTGGAAGTCCGAGACGGGGATTCCTTTCTCGAGGAGTGTCTTGAGGAAGATCGGGAGATCGGTTTCCGCTCCGGAGAAGTCCACGAGGAAGTCCTTGCCGGCGGACCGTGGGTTTGATGCTCCGGGCATTTCCAGGACGGCCTTCTCCAGGACGTCCGCTCCGCAGAGGGCCTTTATCGAGAGGATGGTGTGAGGGCGCAGGGATTTCTTTATGTCTCCGATCTTTCCTGAGACGAGTATCCTGCCCTTGTCGATGATGGTGACTGAATCGCAGATTTCCGATAGCTCGGTGAGGATGTGCGAGCTGATGAGGACGGCTTTTCCGAGTTCGGCGAGGGCCCGGACCAGTTCGCGCAGTTCGATTCTCGCCTTCGGGTCGAGGTTGGCGGCCGGCTCGTCGAGGAGGAGCACCTTCGGGTTGTTGACCAGCGCCCTTCCGAGGCATACCCTCTGCTGCATACCGCGCGATAGCTCGGTGATGAGCTTGTCGCGGAGCGGAACCAGTCCCGTGAATTCCTCTATGTTGCCGACTGAATCGGTCCTCGTCTCCCCTCTCAGGCCGTAGGCTCTGGCGAAGAAGTCAAGATACTCGTGCACCGTCGTGTTCTCGAATCCGGAGAACCAGTCGGGGACGAATCCGACCAGCCTTCTCACCTCGTATGGGAAGTCGCATATGGAGTGGCCTGCGATTTTCGCGTCGCCCGAGCTCGGATTGTCGAGCGTGGCGAGTATGCGCATCGTGGTGGTCTTGCCGGCGCCGTTCGGACCGATGAAACCGTGGACCTGCCCGGAGCTGAACTCGAAGTCCACGCCGTCCAGTGCGCGGAACTTTCCGAAGTCCTTGACGAGGGATTCGGTCCTCACCGAGAAGCTATTCTGTTCGGACAATGCCACCATTGACTCACCGAGTTTATTTCCTCTGATAATCTAGCTGTGTTGTCCCGGAGCGCAAACCCGGCTGCTAGCTAGCTTGCTGGCCTGCCGGCCTCGGCGGCGATGCCCTTGCTCAGATGTCTCCCTTGAGGCCGAGGGTGCGTCCGCCGTCTATTATTATGTTCTGTCCAGTTATGAAATCGGCGTCTGGCGAAGCCAGGAAGACCGCCGCTGCTCCGATCTCGTCCGGCCTGCCGGAGCGTCCGAGCCAGCATCCTTTCTCCCAATTGACGTTCTCGTAGCTGGCTATGGCTCCTGGGGAGATGCAGTTCACGGTGATTCCGTATGGTGCTAGCTCCATCGCCCAGGTTTTGGTCATTGCGATCAGGCCGCCCTTCGCTGCGGAA
This sequence comes from uncultured Lentisphaera sp., assembly GCA_964526605.1. Lineage (GTDB taxonomy): Bacteria > Verrucomicrobiota > Lentisphaeria > Victivallales > GWF2-50-93 > DYMC01. The sequence continues at coordinate 460 of CAZGJP010000089.1, read as the reverse complement.
TACGCCGTTCTGTTTTTTTTCCCCGATACGCCGACGACGGATGCGGTGTTGATTATGCGCCCGTATTTGTTCTCCATCATCGAGGCGAGAGCTGCGCGGGTGCATCGGAAGACGCTCTTGAGGCTCAGGTCCATGGCGTGGTCCCACTTCTCCTCGTCGTATTCCCATATTGGGCCGTTCCATCCACCTCCGGCATTGTTGACCAGAATGTCCATCCTGCCGTGCCTCTTCAAGATTCCAGCCACGTTTTTTTCAATCTCGACCTTGTTTGTCACGTCGAGCGATAGCGCCTCGGCCTTCCCACCCCGCGAGCGTATCTGGCCGGCGGTCTCCTCCGCCATTTCGATGTCTCTGTCGCTGACCATAACGGAAGCGCCCTCGGCGGCCATTCCGATTGCGATGCTCCTTCCTATGCCGTGTCCGGAGGCGGTTATGAACGCGATCCTGTCCTTGAGTCTCA
>CAZGJP010000088.1:0-9286 GCA_964526605.1 uncultured Lentisphaera sp. | reverse complement strand
TACAAGATTCAAGATACAAGTTGCAAGATTCAAGTTACAAGATACAAGATACAAGATTCAGGAGACAGGATACAGGATACAAGATTCAGGATACTGGTCATTTGAAATTAGTAATTTGCCACTATCCTCCATCCTGCATCCCGCATCATGCATCCCGCATCATGCATCATGCATCCTGTATCCTGCATCGTGTATCCTGCATTGTGTATCCTCAAATAACCCCTTCCACCGAGGATATGCGGCTGAAGACGAATCTGCCCCTTACCATTGTGGCGATGGCCTGTCCTCGGACTTTCTTCCCGTGGAAGGGAGTGTTGCGCGACTTGGAGAAGAATTTCTCCTTGTCTATCACGTGGGCCTTGTTCGGGTTGAAAATTGTTATGTCGGCTGCGGAGCCGGGCTCCAGCGTTCCGGCCTTGATGCCGAGGACTTCCGCCGGGCCGACGGTCCATTTCGAGATCAGCTCCGGGAGGGTCAGTATGCCGCCGTGATAAAGCTCTTCCAGGCAGACCGCCAGTTCGGTTTCTATTCCGATGATTCCGTAGGGTGCGTTGTCGAGCTCGACGAGCTTCTCCGTCTCGGTATGAGGGGCGTGGTCGCTGGAGATGACTGTTATGGTGCCGTCCTTGAGGGCGGCGATCAGCGCCTGTCTGTCCTCCTCGGAGCGGAGCGGGGGGTTGACCTTGTAGTTGGAGTCGAAGGTCTTCATCGTCTCGTCGGTGAGGGATATGTGGTGCGGGGTCGCCTCGGCGCTGATCTTCAGGCCTCTTTTCCGGGCGTTGCGCAATATCTGCACCGATCCCCTGCTTGAGACGTGCTGTATGTGTATGGGGCATCCGGTATGCTCCGAGAGGATGGCGTCCCGCGAGACCATTAGCTCCTCGGATGCGGCGGTCTGCCCCCTTATGCCGAGAAGGACGGACCAGCGGCCGTCGTGCATTATGCCTCCTGCGGAGAGCACTTCGTCCTCGCAGTGGTCCAGGATCGGTATTCCGAAGGACTTGGAATATTCCATGAGGTGGCGCATTATCTCATGGTTCTGGACGCACTTGCCGTCGTCGGAGAGTGCGGCTGCGCCGGCCTTCTTGAGACTGCCGATGCTGGTCATCTCCTTGCCTTCCTGGTTCTTCGTCATCGCCGCGCATGGCAGGACGTTCACGAGTCCTTCGCGCTCGGATAGGAGTCTGATGTATTCGATAGTCGCGGGGGTGTCCGCGCAGGGCGATGTGTTCGGCATTGCGACAACTGTTGTGAATCCGCCGGCTGCGGCCGCCTTCGTGCCTGTCTCGATCGTCTCCTTGTCGTTCCTGCCGGGCTGCCGCAGATGCACGTGCAGGTCTATCAGCCCTGGTGTCACCACAAGTCCATTGAGGTCTATCTTCTCGGCCTTTCCTGCCTTTCCCGGCTCGCATATCCTGCCGTCCTTCACCCCGATGTCCATCTTCTCGTCGATCTTTCTCGACGGATCAACAACCCTGCCGTTCCTGAGAATGTAGTTCATCACGAATTCCTCTTTTTTGTGATGATAGCAGACAATGAGCGCTTTTGCGTTCTGAAAAATACCCTGCGATTGCCGTTCGCGCAAGTCAGGAAGTGAAAAGTCTTCTGGCAAAGGAGGATATGAGCAGGGCGTGTTGAAAAAAGCGGATCGGAGGTTAGCTTTTTCTTTTTGCAAGAGGCTCCATCATTTGCGCCTCCAGCACGCGACGAAATGCCCGTTGGCGACCTCTTCGAGCTCCATCTTTCCGGCGAGGCACTCCTGTCCGCATTCGGCGCATCGGGTCTGGAAGCTGCATCCTGGAGGGAGTTTGCTCACGTCCGGCGGCTCTCCGGCCGCGTCCATTTTCATCCTGATGTCGGGGTCTGGCGGAGGGACTGCGGCCAGAAGTGTCCTGGTGTATGGGTGCAGCGGATTTGCGAAGATCTCCTCGGTGTCTGCCAGTTCCACGATCCGTCCTGCGTACATGACTGCGATTCTTCCGCAGATATGCCTGACGACCGCGAGGTTGTGGGCAATGAACACGTATGTGAGGCCGAGCTCATCCTGGAGGTCCATCAGGAGGTTTATTATCTGGGCCTGGACGGACACGTCGAGGGCCGAGACCGCCTCGTCGCATACCACCAGCGAAGGGTGCATGATGAGCGCTCTGGCGATTCCTATGCGCTGCCTCTGTCCTCCGCTGAACGCATGTGGGTATCGGCTCTTGTGCTCAGGCTTGAGACCGACCCTGGAAAGCATCTGCGCCACCCTGTCCTCGAGCTCCGATCCCCTCGCTATGCCGTGTATGACCAGTGGTTCGGAGACGATGTCGCCGACGGTCATTCTCGGGTTCAGGCTCGCGTAGGGATCCTGAAATATCATCTGCATGCGCGTCCGCAGTGGTTTGAGCTTTCTCTCCGGTATTCTGCAGAGGTCCACTATGCTGGAGAAGGTGTCGAAGTGGACCTCGCCGCTTGTCGGCCTTATCGCCCTGAGTATGGCCCTTCCCGCCGTGGTTTTTCCGCATCCGGATTCGCCGACGAGGCCGAGGGTTTCGCCGGGCATGAGGTCGAAGCTTATGTCGTCAACGGCCTTGATGGTGGCGATTTTCCTCTTGAACATTCCCTTGCCGTATATGTCGAAATACTTGCAAAGGTTTCTGACCCGGAGGAGCGGGAAGTGCTCGTCCGCGAGGCTGCCTCTGCCGATCCTGTTGCTGGCGAAGTCGAACATCTCCAGCTTGTCCTCGTATTCTGTTCTGTCGTCCTTCATCCCTGGGTTCTCTCCATGTTTGCATGTATTGCCGTCATCTTGCCGGCCTCCCGCCTTCTTCGGCCCTCAGGCAGGCGACGGAATGTCCCGGGGCTATTTCCCCCAGAGGAGGGGCTTCTCCCTTGTCGCATAGGCCCTCCTTGAAGAGGTCGCATCTCGGGTGGAAGGGGCATCCGGGCGGGATTGCCGTCAGCGACGGGACGGTGCCTCTTATGGAACGAAGCCTTGCATCCTTCCGGCCGATTCCCGGCAGGGAGGAGAGAAGCCCCTGGGTGTACGGATGGCGTGGATTCTTGATCACGCTTCGCACGTCCCCGCATTCGACGATCCTGCCCAGATACATGACTGCGACGTCGTCGGCCATCTGCGCGACCACGCCGAGGTCGTGGGTTATCAGCAGGATCGACGTTCCCATCTCGGTCTGGAGCTTCTTCATGAGGGCCAGTATCTGCGCCTGTATGGTCACGTCGAGGGCGGTCGTCGGCTCGTCGGCTATCAGTATCTGGGGGTTGCATACCAGGGCCATGGCGATCATCGCGCGCTGCCTCATTCCCCCGCTCATCTCGAAGGGATACTGGGATATTCTCTTCTCGGGGCCGGATATGCCGACCTTGCGCAGCATCTCCACTGCCTTCGCCTCGGCCTCCTTTCTCGACATCTTCTGGTGCAGGAGTATCGCCTCGCATATCTGGTTTCCGATCGTGTGGACCGGGCTCATGGCGGTCATCGGCTCCTGGAATATCATGCTTATCCTGCCGCCACGCAGGTCGTATAGGGCGTCGGAGTTCTCTCCGAGCTTCAATATGTCGAAGGCCTCTTCGCCCGGGGGATGGAAGATGATCCGGCCATCCGTTATCCTGCCCGGGCTCTGTATCAGCCTGAGTATCGAATAGGAGGTCACGCTTTTGCCGCAACCGGACTCGCCGACCAGAGCCATCACCTTGCCTCCACGCATGGAGAAGCTCACTCCGTCCACTGCGCGCAGGTCTCCTTCGATGGTGTTGAAACGGACCTTGAGACCGGAAATTGAGAGGATGGGGGAGCCGGAGTTGTTGAGGGGAGAATCCGTGGCGGGACGGAGGGGCTCACCCTTCGTCAGAGATTTGTCTTTGTTTTCCAAGTTCATTTTCCTAGATTAAAGTTCCAGTTGCGACCAGTGGTTTCCGTTTCTCACGAATAGGGGTCGGCCGCATCCCTCAGGCCGTCTCCCATGAAATTGAAAAAGAGGACCATCATTATTATCATGATTGCTGGCAGTAGCAGCCATGGATAGCTTTTGACCACCTGCATGCTCATGCAGTCCTGTAGCATCACGCCCCAGCTTATGGTAGGGGGTTTGAGGCCAAGTCCCAGAAATGACAAGCTTGTCTCGCCTAGGATCATTGCTGGGACGGTCATGGTCAAGGACACGATTATATGGCTGGTGAAACCCGGAACCAGATGGCGGAAGATGATTCTGGCGTCGCTTGCTCCCAGCAATTTGGCGGCAACCGCATAGTCCTCCTCGCGCAAACTCAATATTTTCCCCCGGACGACTCGGGCCTTGGCCGTCCATCCCATCAAGGAGAGGATCAGAGTGATTCCAAGATAGACCTGCAGGGAGTTCCACGATCTTGGAAGGGCTGCGCCCAATGCCAGCCACAGTGGCAGTTTTGGGAACGCATTGATGATCTCGATGGATCTCTGGATCAATATGTCGCACCATCCTCCGACGTAGCCGGAAATCCCTCCAAGGCTAACCCCTAGGACGAATGAAACGACGATTGCCGCGATCCCGATGGACAGTGATATTCTGGATCCGATTATGATCCTGCTGAACACATCCCTTCCGAACTTGTCAGCGCCGAAGAGCATGAACTTTGGTGTTGTAGCGTCTTTTCTCCCGGGATTCATGCTGTTCCATTTCCGATGGAGTTCTTGGTTGATGCCGAAAAAATGGATGTTGGTCGGGATCAATCCCAGTATCCGGTAGTCGTAGTCTCTGACGAAAAATCCCAGAGGGACCGGAGCGTCCGGGTCGAATGTATAGTTCTTTTCCAGGGTTATGGGATCCGTGAGTTGTTTTACGGCGTTGAAATAAAGCCCTTTGTCCAGGCTGAATTTCGGGAAGATGGGAGGGCAGTAGATATGGGCGATGTCTTTTTCAAGCGGATCGTTGACAGCGAAGGAGTCGGCGAATAATGCTATGAAATAGAGTCCCATGATCATGATCAAGGCGAAGACCGCGAGTTTGTGGCGGTTGAATCGCAGGTTGATGAGGTCCCACTGGCTCATCGTCGAGACGTCGGTTTTCTTCCTGCGGAAACTGTCGGATATTCTTTTCAGGATATTCACTTGCCTCCTCCTTGAAAACGTATCCTTGGATCCAGGGCGATAAGCAGGATGTCGCTGACCAGAGTGCCGATGACGCTCAGGACGCTTAGTATCATCAACATTGAGCCTGCCAAGTACATGTCCTGCTGCATCACTGCCGTCAACTGCATGGGACCGATGGTGGGCAGGCTCATCACGATAGCGACTATCGCGCCGCTTGAGATGAGGTGGGGGAAAATGCTTCCGATGCCGGAAACGAAGGGGTTCAAGGCGACGCGGACCGGGTATTTGAGCAGCAGGTTCAACGGTCTGACGCCTTTTGCCCTGGCGGTGGTGACATATGGTTTTTTCAGTTCGTCAAGCAGATTGGCACGCATGACCCTGATCATTCCGGCTGTTCCTGATATGGCTTGGACGAAGATCGGCAGCCACAAATGCTTCAAGAGGTCGATGACTTTGCCCATGCTCCAGCCGCTTTGTGCGGCGTATTCGTTGGAGAAGAGGCCCGAGACTTTCAATCCGAACAGTGTTTCAGCGGCGAACATCAACAATAATGCCAGCAGGAATCCCGGGATGCACATGCCGACAAATCCGACGACAGTGAAGAAATAGTCGAAGAAGGAATATTGTCTGACGGCCGAGTAGATGCCGATGGGCAGGGCTATGACCCAGGTCAGGAGTAAGGTTCCCAGAGAGATGAGGAATGTGAACATAATGCGGTCGCCGACTTTCTGGTTGACCGGTTTTAAATCCATCATGGAGCGGCCGAGATTGCCCTGCAGCAAGCCTTGATCCTTGCGGTCGAAGCTTGCAAACCAGTCAAATCCCATCCACCAGGTGTAGCGCTGCCAAGCGGGGAGTTCGGTCCGGAACAGGACTTTCATCTGATCTATTTGCGTCTGATCCACATCTCCCCCCGATTCCTGCATCTGTATGATCCGGCTGCTGATGGCATCTCCGGGGGGTAATTCGATGACGATGAACGAGATGATTGAAATGATCAGCAGGGTTGGCACCATGATCAGGATGCGCTTGCCGATGTATGGGTAGCGTAGGACCAGGAGGGACATTAGCATGATAATAGAAATCAGGATTCCCCACTTGATGATGGCGGCGGCGAACGAGCGGGAATCGAGTCCGGCTGAAACATTTTTCACCACCGAAGGGGCCTCGCCACCCTGCAGACTTTTCAAAGGAGAAACCCTGGATATTTCGTTCTTGATGTCCTGACGCTCCGATTTGTCGTCGCGCGGATCATCAAAATACCATGTCTCGGGGCCGAAATTGCCGGGACTGAGGAAAGTCCAGCTGTATACTCCCTTGCTGCTGACATTGAAACCATCCTTGACCACTGCCAACGCAGTTAACGGGGTGCTTATGGTCAGGTTGTAGACATTCTCCGCAGCCAGTTCGACCATCTTCCTGAATAATTCCTTCTGTTCTTCCCTGGATTTTGCCATCTTGAGATTCTCATAGAGGACCATGCCCTGATAGCATGGATGGTCTTCGGGAGGTTTGACTCCCTTGACGGTCTCCCCTTCTTTTTTATAAATTCCGCCGTCGGCATACCATGTGCCATATTTCGTCGCATAGTCCGAGAGGCTTGAGGACGGGAAATAAGCGCTGATTCCCGACAATATCGGTAGGAAATCCCCGTATCCCCCCCAGATGCTCATGTCATGCAGTCCGGCTTTCTGCTCCACGGAAAACACAGTGCGATCCTGGGCGCGCAAAGCGGCCTTGATGCCGGCTTTCCGCCAATACTCGATCAGGAACTGTCCGGGTCCTTCGCCAGTGAAAGGGCAGAAATTCAAGTCGAAGAGCAGTGTTGGTCCGTCGGGGAATTTGCGGTAGCCGTCGGCATCCCGGGATGTCAGGCCGCATGCGTCGAGCAGTTCGTTGGCCTTATCGGGATTGTATTTGCCATATTTCTCGTCCAGGTCCGGGAAATAGAAGGGGGATAATTTTGCAGCCTGGAAGGACGCAGGCTCGCCCATGCCCATGTAAAGGGCGTCGATGATCTCCTGTTTGTTGACGGCCATTGACAATGCCTGTCGGAATCTCTTGTCTTTGAGGAGGATTGCCTTCTGCTCCACTTCTTTGTCTCCTGCCGGCACGCGGCGGTTCAGGTTGAAGGAAACGCCTCCCAGGGCGCCGTCTCCATTTTGCCATTGGTAGACATGATAGCCGTATTGTTTCCGTTGTTTCATCAGCATGGTATAGGCGTCGTTTCTGATATAGCGGCTCTGCATGGTGACTTCTCCCTGCGAAGCGGAGATGACAAGCATGTCGGAAGATTTCTGGTTGACTACGATGCGGTCTACGTAAGGCAGTTGACGGCCCTTTTCATCAACCGCGAAAAAGTAGGGGTTCCTCACGTAGGTGTCGGGTGGGGTCATGCGCTCCGTCTGCATTATCCATGGATCCAGGCGCGGCAGTTCGACCCGGCTTTGCATCAGGAGGTAGACTGCTCTTTCGTTGATCAGGTTGTGGGCTTCCATGACATTCCTGATCAAGTTTCTGTCGCCTTTTTCCGGATGGAATCTCTCCATAAAATGTTTTGGGCTGCGGGTTACTATCATTCCCCTGTCTGTAGCCAGCTTTTCCAGGAAGAGGCTATTGGGATCCTCGAACGAGAAAATCACAGTATAAGGATCGGGAGCTTCGACCTTCATCGGTTTTCCCCGGTGGAAATAACTCTGGTCGGGGCCTTGGGGGCAAATGCTCTTGTTCAACTGCTCGTCTATCCAGAAATAGAGGATGTCCGCGGAGGTGAACGGATGCCCGTCGCTCCATTTCACCCCTTTTCTCAGATTGAAAGTATATGTCCTGGCATCCTCGCTGACAGTGAATGATTTTGCCAGGTTGGGGACTATCGGATAGCCCTGGGGGCTCCAGCGGACAAGTCCGACAGGTTTCATCCTGTGGTTTCCGACATCATTGAGTCGATACATCGAGCCGCCGTATTTTCCTGGGCCGCATAGACTGCGCATGACCAAGGGTTCCGGTCCGACTCTTTCCTCGATCGGGGGCAGTTTCCCTTCCTCGACCAGTTCTCTCAAGACCGGAGCTTCGTCCTTGGGATACCATGGGGCTTCCCGTCCTTGGGAGTAATCAACATCAACCTGGATGCGCAGGGGATTTTTTTCGTCTATGGACTGGTCTTTCAGTTCTGCCAGGGCCGCAAGGTTTTCTTTCGATGGTCTAGGGATTTTCGACAAGGGAGGCAGGCGTGGGGAGAAAAGCTTGGCGCAAAAGAGAAAAACCAGGAGGATGCAGACGACGCCCAGTGCTGTCCTGAGCAAAACTGTCGACATGAACTTTCCCATATGCTCTCCAAACTCCATTGTCTTTTCTTTATCAATCACTCGGCCTGGGGTTGGCCATGCCCGCTTCGTAGTTGACGATTTCTTTCCTGACTGTCCCATGCAATTGATATTTATAAAAATTCACATGCCCGTCTATGTAGGCGACGTTCCATCCTTTTTGACCGTGACGGAATCCGAAATCAAGTCCGGACATTTTGCTCCATCCGAAATCTTTGAACATGAACAACGTATCTCCCTCTCTGTAAGCTCTGTTAGATTCAAAGAGAATTGCCGCCACTGCCGGATTTTTAACTTTTCTGAGGCGTAAGTTGAATGTCGGGCAATATGCTGTGCCTCCTTCTGGATTAGCTATCCACGATCTGTCGGGAAGTCCATAGTGATATTCATCAATGTCGGACCAGGCCTCCTTCCAAGGGGGGCAGCCATTGAAAACGGGAGACGCGACGTCTTTGAAGTTTGCCCAGTTGTAACCACCCCAGTTATCGTAAGGACAGGCGGGTCCTCCTACATATTCGTTGATTGTGCGGGGCCAGAGTTTGCTTACATATTCCTTGTCAGAATTGGCCCACCCGACAATATCCGGATCGTTCGGCCATGGCAGTTTTTCATCATGATCTGCAGCGAACAGGTTATGTCCGGTCGCGATCTGCTTCATGTTGTTCATGCAATATATTGACTGCGCCACTTGTTTCGCTCTTTTCAAAGATGGAAGCAGCAGAGCTGCGAGAATCGCGATTATCGCGATAACCACGAGGAGCTCGATTAAGGTGAAGCTTGCCCGAATCGCGCCACGTAAACTTGAAATTGCCTTCCCGCCTCGCCAATACTTCGCAGGACAAGTCGCATGGCTTGCAATTAGAGGCTCGATTGATGCAGACACTGCGTTTTGATT
>CAZGJP010000087.1:4924-9292 GCA_964526605.1 uncultured Lentisphaera sp. | reverse complement strand
CCTCTTCCAGCAGATAAACGTGCCCGAATTCCTCTCCGAACGTTGCCTCAAGGCGATAATCTGCCCGGACAAGATCAGACTCGATTTCGAGAACAACGGCAATGATCCTCTCGCGGAAATAGACGCGGACCAGATGGTCCAGGTCATGACGAACCTCATGGTCAACGCGATCGAGGCAATGCCAGGAGGAGGCAGAATACTTGTCTCCTTCAAGGACTCGCCAGGCGAAATTCGCATCGGGGTCAAGGACGACGGGACTGGAATCCCGAAGGAGCATCTCAACAAGATTTTCGAACCGTTTTTCACGACAAAACAGATGGGGAAGGGAACAGGCCTCGGCCTCGCGGTCACTTACGGCATAGTCAAGATGCACCGCGGCAGGATCGAAGTGTCCTCCAACAGCGACCCGGCAAAAGGACAGACCGGCACCCAGTTCACTATAATCATACCGAGAAAGGCAAAACAATATTGAAAACAACAAGGACCGAACCATGAAGAAAACACAGGATTTCAAAGGCAAAAAAGCCCTCGTGGTGGACGACGACCAGGACTTCCTCGAACAGACATCGATGATAATGCAATCACTCGGGTTCGAAACAACTTCCGCCGACAGCCAGAAAAAAGCCGAGGAGCTCATCCAAAATGCGTCCTTCGACATCGCCGTCTTCGACCTCATGCTCGAAAACCACGACAGCGGATTCATTCTGTCATACAAGTTCAAGAAGAAAAATCCGGAAACCCCAGTCATCATGGTCACAGCGGTCACTGCGGAAACGGGACTGGCCTTCGATTCCGACGGAGCCGACGGCAAATCGTGGATAAAGGCCGACGCCCTCCTCAACAAGGGGATACGGCCAGAACAGCTCGAAAAGGAAATCAGGCGGCTGATGAAATGAATGAAAAACTCAAAATCCTCGTCGTTGACGACGAACCAGGGATGCGCAGAGGCGCAGTAAGAGCCCTGCGCTCATTCTCCTTTCCAGTCGAGGAGGTCGGACTCGACGTGTCCTTCGATCTCTCGGAGGCAGGCTCGGGATCCGAATTCCGCTCGCAGATGGAAAAAGGTCCCTTCGACATCGTCCTGCTCGACTACAAGCTGCCCGACTGCAATGGCCTCGAACTGCTGGACTTCCTCCAAAAAAGCGGATGCGACCTGCTCACAATAATGATGACCGCATACGCATCCATCGAAGTGGCCATCAGCGCGACGAAAAACGGAGCTTTCGACTTCCTCGCAAAACCATTCTCCCCGGAGGAACTCAAGATCGTCATCAGAAAGGCAGGCGAACGCCTCGTCCTCCAAAGGCAGGCGAAAAAACTCGCCGAAGAAAAAAGACAGATCCGATTCCAGTTCCTGTCCGTCCTCTCGCACGAACTGAAAGCGCCTCTGAATGCGATAGAAGGCTATCTCAGGCTCATGGAGACGAAATCCGGCGGCGACAGCATTTCCGGCTACGAAAAAATGATCTCACGTTCTCTCGTGAGAATAGACGGCATGCGAAAACTCATATACGACCTGCTCGACCTCACACGCATAGAGTCCGGACAGATGAAACGCCAGCTCTCCGATTTCAAATTCGCCGAATCAGTCAGAAAAGCCATCGAGACTTTCTCCCCCGACGCGGCGAAGAGAAACATCAAAATCACATTCGAGGGAGCAGGCGATATTCCATTCAAAGGCGATCCATGCGAAATGGACATAGTCCTGAACAACCTCGTCTCAAACGCGGTCAAGTACAACCGCCCAGGCGGAAAAATCACGATCAGAGCGGCTCTCTCCGGCGAATTCCTCGACATATCCGTAAGCGACACGGGAATCGGAATGGCGCAGGACGAACTCGAAAGACTCTTCTCCGAATTCGTCCGCTTCAAGAAGGATGCCAACAAGGGGGTGGAAGGGAGCGGCCTAGGACTTTCCATACTGAAGCGCATTGCGGAGCTCTACAACGGTTCCGTCAGCGTCCAAAGCAAGGAAAACGAAGGCACTACGTTCACGGTCAAACTCAAAAAACAGGCGCAAAAATGAAAAGGGACCTCTCGAAGAACTACAAATCGTTCATAGACGAAGAGCTCATCGGAAAACTCTGCGAAATCAGCGAAGATGCGGGAGCTATAAAGGCCGCAATATCGAAGAGCATGGAAAAACAACCCCTCTCGCTCGAAGAGACCGCAGCTCTCCTCTCGGCAAAAAAAACGGAGATCAAAGACGAAATATTCAACGCAGCAAGAGAACTCAAGAAAAACGTCTACGGCAACAGAATCGTCCTCTTCGCTCCGCTCTACATCGGCAACTACTGCATCAACGACTGCAAATACTGCGCCTTCCGCAACAGCCTCAGGACCACCGTCCGGAAAACCCTCTCCGAAAATGAACTCGTCCAGCAGATCGAAGCCCTCGAGGACAAAGGACACAAGCGCCTAATACTCGTCTTCGGAGAGCACCCGGACTACACCCCTGAATTCATCGCGGACACCGTCCGAAAAGTCTATTCCATTAAAAAAGGCAGGGGCAGCATCCGCAGGGTCAACATCAATGCCGCCCCCCTCGACATCGAGGGATACAAGACCGTCAAAGCCGCGGGAATAGGCACATACCAGATTTTCCAGGAGACATACCACAGAAAGACCTACGCCGAATACCATCCTCCCCGCACGCACAAGGGCGACTACGACTTCCGCCTCGACGGCCTCTCCCGCGCATACGAGGGCGGTTGCGACGACGTCGGGATCGGCGCCCTGTTCGGACTCTACGACTGGAAGTTCGAGACACTGGGGCTGGTCTCGCACGCAAGATTTCTGGAAAAAGCCTACGGATGCGGCCCCCATACGATAAGCTTCCCGCGAATCCGACCCGCCCACGGAATCCAGCTCAAACCCGAATACATCGTCAAAGACGAGGACTTCAAGCATCTCGTCGCGGTCCTCCGGCTCTCCACTCCGTACACAGGGATGATACTCACCGCCAGGGAGACCCCGGAAATCCGACGCGAAGTCCTCGAATTCGGAGTATCCCAGATAGACGCCGGGACCCGCATCGAACTGGCGGGATACACCAAGAAGGAGGAAAAACAGGAACTCAACAAGGAGCAGTTCTCCATCGGGGACATGCGCCCCCTCGACGAGGTCATGCTCGAACTCCTCTCCACCGGATACATACCAAGCTTCTGCACCTCATGCTATCGCAAAGGCAGGACAGGACAGCAGTTCATGGAGTTCGCCGTTCCAGGCTTCATACAGAACCTCTGCACGCCAAACGCGCTCCTCACCCTCCAGGAATACCTCTGCGACTATGCCTCGCCCAAGACAAAAGAGGCGGGAGAGAAGGCAATCAAGGCCGAACTTGCGAAATTCGCAGACCCCGCACAGCGCGAGAAAATCACCAAGATGCTCGATGGCATAAAAATCCAGAACAACCGCGATCTCCATCTCTGATCAGCCACCTGCTGGAACGACCGTTTTCCAGGCGTGGCTTTATCCTAAATTAAGCAGTTGGCCGCATTTGCCGCAGATACGAGACAGCAAGACGAAAATGCGATTTTCAACTGCTTTTTATAGGATTATTTCTGCGGCTGGTCTTCGCGGGAGATTCTTGATTTCTGGGTGAAGAGAGTGATTCTTGGGAAGAAGAGCATGTCCACCTTGCCGAGTTCGCCGTTTCTGTTCTTTGCGATGATCAGCTCTGCGTCGAGTCCGTTCTCGTTCTCCTCGTAAGTCGCCTGCTGCTGCTTCTGCGTGTCGCGGTGGAGGAACATGACCACGTCGGCGTCCTGCTCGATGGCGCCAGACTCGCGGAGATTGCTGAGCCTTGGCTTTCCCTCCTTCTGCTGTTCGGTCTGGCGGTTGAGCTGTGCGAGGACGAGGACTGGTATGTTGAGGTCCTTGGCGATGGACTTGATTCCTCCTGAGATGAGGGATACCTCGATCTGTCTGGTGTCGGCCGAGCTTTCCTCGTCGGAATGCATGAGCTGGAGATAGTCTATGGCGATCAGCCTCACACCGTGCTTTCGGACTAGATTTTTCGCTCTGACTCTGAGGTCCATGACCTTGAGCGCCGGGGTGGGGTCCACGAAGAATCCGACGTTCCTGAATCTGCTCGCGGCGCCGGTTATCTTGCTTTGGTATCTCTTTCTGGTGTCGTCGTTGAGGCTGGGGTCGAGTATGTCCTTCCTCGATATTCTCGCCTCGGAATAGAGCATCCTCTTGGCAACTTCGGCCGAGGTCATTTCCATGCTGAATATGGCGACGGCGTGTTTTTTCGCGGACAGTGCGATGTTGGTGAGGACATTTAGCCCAAATAATTTAAACCCCACCCCGGTAACCCCCACACCCACTAAATTAACCCACGGTTTTAGCCACCCCCCTTGACAC
>CAZGJP010000087.1:0-4914 GCA_964526605.1 uncultured Lentisphaera sp. | reverse complement strand
ACACCCGGTCTCGCCGCGACCACGTACATTTCGCCAGGCTTGAGTCCTCCGCCGAGGAGTCCGTCGAGATCCGAGAATTCGGTCTCGACCACGTCGTCAGGTCTCTCCTTCGCCAAAATCTTCTCGATGTATGGGAATGCCTCGTTCTTGATGATGTCCTCCATCTTCATGACGGGGTCTTTTGCGCCGAAGAGCTGCGCCTTGAGCATCTCCTCCTCGACCATTCCGATGATGGCGGCGGGCTGCTGCTCCGGGTCGTAGCTTCTCTCGAGGCCTATGGAGAGCGCCTTTATGACCTTGCGCTGGACGGCCTTGTCCCTGACATTGTGGCACCAGCTCTCGATGTTGGCGGTGGTGGCGATGGAGTTCTGGAGCTGGACTATGTATTCGAGGCCTCCGACCTCCTCGAAGACGCCCTTGTCGCGGAGTATCTTCGAGAGGTTGACCGGGTCTACCGGGGTTTCCTTCTTGACCAGATCGGCCACGGCGTCGAATATCTTCTGGTTCTTCGGGGAGTGGAAGACGGATTCGGAGCCGAATATCTCCAAGGCGATCGCCGCGGCGTTGGGGTCCTCGAGGACAGCGCCGAGGACTGCGCGCTCCGAATTCTCGTCGCTGGGAAGCGGCGCGTCTCCGTGGAGGACTCCGGCGATTTTTCCGTCCTTGTCGCCGTAGAGCTTTTTTCTGGGACGCATTTCAGGCCTTCTGGATTTTGATCTTCAGCTCCGGAACGAAATCCTTGTGGACCTTGATTTTGACGGCGTATTCGCCAGTTTCCTTGATGGGATGCTCGAGCAGTATTCTGCGCGCCTCCACCTCGATTCCGTGCTTCGCAAGCTCGGAGGATATGGTTGAAGAGGACACCGATCCGAAGAGTTGCTTGTCGTCGCTGGCCTGCATGGCCACGACGAGTTCGAGGGCGGCTATCTTCTCGGATATCTGGGCGGCCTTGTCCGTGTCGGACTTTCTCTGCGCCTCTATCTTCTCCTTTCTCGCGGCGAGCTGCCTGAGCGCGGCCTTGGACTCCTTTATGGCGTATCCCTTCGGGATCAGGAAGTTTCTGGCGAAGCCTTCTGCGACGTTGACGATGTCGCCGGCGATGCCGATGTCTTCCATGTCTTGGAGCAGTATCAGTTTTGGCATGACGAGTTCTCCGTTTATGTCTTGTGTGCTTTTTCTCAGAGGACGAGAGCCAGTTCTCTGGCCTTTTTGACGGCCTCTGCGATGGCTTTCTGGTGTATCATGCAGTTGCCGGTCAATCTCCGGGGAAGTATCTTGCCCTTCTCGGTCTGGAACTTCTTGAGCAGTTCGGCATCCTTGAAGTCAATGACCTCCTGCGGGTTGTCGCAGAAACGGCAGTTCCTCTTGATGAATTTCGGTCTCCTCGGCTTTCTGGGGCCCTTGGCCCCGCCCTTGCTTTCCCTTTTCATTTATTTCTCCATTATTGTCAGTTTCATTTGCTGTTGTTCAGAAGGGGACGTTCTCCGTGTCGTCGTCGCCTGCCGGCCCATCGTATTCCGGCTCCGGCGGAGGCTGCTCCTCATGCTGCGCTGGTGGCGGAGGCTGGCGCTGCGGTTGCGTTTGCTGCTGTGCGCCGCCATGCCTGTCGGCGGCCGGCTGGCGCTGCGGATACTGCTGTCTCTGGCTGGAGCCCTGCTGGCGCTGCGGACCTCCGGACTCCTGCTCGTAGCCGTCCGGGGCGTTGTCTTCTCTGGGCGGTGTCATGACGAAATGCACTCTTTCGGCGACGGCGAGGATCTTGGATCGCTTTTTGCCGGTTTCCCTGTCCTCCCACTGGTCGGTCTTGAGCCTGCCTTCTATCATCACGAGGGAGCCTTTCTGGAGTCTGTTCTTGCAGATTTCGGCCTGTCTCTGCCAGACGTTGACATCTATGAACGTGGTCTCGTCCTTCCTGACGCCGTTGGAGAGATATCTTCTGTTTATGGCCATTCCGAATTCGCAGATGGCGACTCCGTTGGGGGTGTATCTGAGTTCCGGGGCGCGGGTCAGGTTTCCCATGAGGTAGACTTTGTTCATGTCTGGCATTTCATCCTCCCGTGTTTTGGGGGAACTATTCTTAGTCCATCACGTATGTTCTGAGTCTGAGCACTCTCTCGTCGAGCCTGTACTTGTCTCTCGGGACCGACGCCTTGTCGGGGGTGAGTTCGTACTTGAAGTCGAAATAGGTTCCGGCTTTTCTCTTCCTGATCGGATATGCGAGCTGCTTCTTGCCCATCGGCAGCGTTTCGATCATCTTTCCGCCGTTGGAAGTGACTAGTTTCTCGAACTCCTTCGGGAAGTCGGCGCCCTGGTTTTCCGCCGCTCTCTCGTCGAGGATCACGACTGTCTCGAACTTTTTCAAATCATACCTCCGCGTTTATGCTTTTTTTTCACTTTTCTCCGTTTCATCTTCATCGGCGTCCTCCCCGGCCGGCTTTCCCGCCGGACGCCTGTTGAACTTGTTCATGGCGGCCGAGATTCCGCTGACAAGCGAAAATCTTATTGCCGAAACGCAAAGTTCAACCGAGTCTTTGAAGATTTCCTCCTCATCTCCGGTGAACCTGGAGAGCACATAGTCGGCTCCCTCCCCGCCACGTCTGCCTATCCCAATCCTCAGCCTTGCGAAATTCGCGGATCCGACGCAGTCCATTACCGACTGGACTCCGTTGTGTCCAGCCGCCCCTGCGCCGAAACACAGCTTCATCCTGCCGAGCGGGATGTCCATGTCGTCGTGGACAAGCATCATCCTTTCGACAGCCAGTTCCTTCTTAGCGATGAAGGCCGCCACCGGCTCTCCGCTCAGGTTCATGTATTTCTGCGGCTTGAGCAGATGTATCTCGTGTCCCTCCACGACGAATTTTCTCGCGAGTGCACCAGCCACCTTGAACTCGGAAGAAATTCCGCCACAGGTCTCCGCAAAGGCGTCCAGCGCCGTGAAGCCTGCGTTGTGCCTTGTGCCATTGTATTCCACGCCCGGATTTCCGAGAGCGACGACAAGATCGAAATGTATTGCGCTCCTCGGCATCCGAAAGGCCTATTTTTTCTCCTTCTCCTTTCCTTTCTCCTTGTCTTTGCCCTTCTCCTTGGCATCGGCTGGAGCGCCCTCCGCGGCCTCGCCCTCTCCCTCCTCCTCGGCCTTGCCCTTGCCACCGACCAGTTCGGGCTCGACAGCTGCGGCTTCGCCTTCGACTGCTCCTTCGGCTGGAGCGACTTCCTCTTCCGCCTTCGGAAGGAGGACATGGAAGACGGTCTGGTTCGCAGGTGTTATGGGTTTGACGCCTTCGGGCATCTTCAATTCCGAGACGTGCACGGCCTTCTCGAGTTCGAGGCCGCTGATATCCACTTCGATGAAGGAGGGTATGTTCGCCGGGAGCGACTGTATGCGTATGGAGTGGAGGACCTGCTCGAGGAATCCGCCCTGCGACAGTCCGACCGGGGTTCCGAGGCCGTGGACTGGAACTTCCGCCTCGACGAGTTCGTCCATGCGCACTTCCTGGAAGTCTATATGGACCGTCTTTCCCTTGAGATAGTCGAACTGGACGTCCTTGATCAGCGCATTTATCTTGCCGGAAGCAGAGTCGAGTTCGACCAGGTGGACGTCGGCGACCGGGATTTCGCTCCAGACGCTTTCCTCGACGAAGAAGTTCCTGCTTTCCTTTCCAGCGCCGTAGATGACGCATGGTATTTTCCCCTGTCTTCTCGCCCTCCTGGACTTGGCCTTGCCGGTGTCGGCCCTGTCCTGGATTGCTATGACTGTCGTTTTTCTAGCCATTTTCGCATTCCTTATTTTAGTCTCTGTTGTTGTTGTTCTCGACTTGGAAAAGCGAGGACACCGACGCGCCCTCGTGAATTCTTATCATCGCCTCGCCAAGCAGCTTCGCGACGCTTATCACCTTTATCTTCCCCCCGCAGAAATCCTCGATGGGGACTGCATCGGTGGTGGCGAGCTGGTCTATCTGGCTTTCGGATATTCTCTTGCGGCCCATGTCCGTGAGGAGGCAGTGGGAGACGGCCGCATATACCTTCGCAGCACCCTCTCTCTTGAGGAGGGCGGCGGCGGACGTGAGGGTTCCTGCAGTGGTAGTGAGGTCGTCCGTGATGAGGCAGACCCTGTCCTTGACGTCTCCGACCAGATGGGAGGATTCGACCGACGTGGCATCAATTCTTCTCTTTGCGACAACGGCCAGGCCGGCATTGAGCATGTCGGAATAGGACTGTGCGAGTTTTACGCTGCCTGAATCAGGGGAGACGACCACCGCACCGGGGCCGAGGACCTGTCTGAGGTATGGCACCAGCACGGGCATCGCGTACAAATGATCCACGGGTATGTCGAAGAACCCCTGTATCTGCTGGGAATGAAGATCCATGGTGAGAATTCTCGCCGCTCCGGCCGCCGTTATTAGATTGGCGATGAGCTTGGCGGTGATCGGGACCCTTGGCTGGTCCTTTCTGTCCTGGCGGGCGTATCCGAAAAAGGGTATGACCGCGGTCACCCTCGCGGCGGAGGCCCTCTTCGCGGCGTCAAGCATGATCAGAAGCTCCATCAACGTCTCGTTGGGCGGCGAGGAGGTCGGCTGGATAAGGAAGACATCGGCGCCCCTTATGTTCGAGCGGAACTTGACGAATATCTCCCCGTCGGGGAAACGGCTGATGTCAACGTCCCCAAGCTGTATGCCCATCTCCTGGGCAATCGCCTCGGAAAGCTTCCGGTTGGCGTTCCCGGAAAATATGCTGATTTTCTCTCCCCACCTAAGCATCTGTAGAAAGCCGCTTTAAGAGTGTTCCTTCGTCCTGTTTTTCTCAAAAGGGGGTTAATCTATTCCGCCCACGCCATTTTTCAATCGGAAATCCAAGAAAATGCAAAATATCCGCTTTTTCCCAAAAAAATCTAGCCCAGGCCCTTGACACCGCAGG